>JALWDQ010000561.1:0-10937 GCA_027039625.1 Calditrichia bacterium
GTGGTTCTGGTGTTTGGCGGCAGCCAGGGAGCACGGGCCCTCAACCAGGCAGTGGCGCAGTTGGTGCCGGAAATGGCGGAAACCTTTCAGGCGCAGTTCCTGTGGCAAACGGGGAAAAAGCTGTTTGCCGAAGTGCAGCAGCATATGGCTTCCCGGCATCCCGCAGTACGGCTGTTACCGTACATAGAGGATATGGGTGCAGCCTATTCCGCCGCCGATGTCATCATCAGCCGGGCGGGCGCCATTACCCTGGCCGAATTGAGTCAGGTGCAAAAAGCCTGTATTCTGGTGCCGTACCCCTACGCGGCAGCCAACCATCAGCAGCATAATGCCGAAGCCGTCCAGCGCAAAGGGGCTGCCATTGTGGTGTTAGAAGGGGAAAGGTTTGTGCAGCGTCTGCGTCAGGAATTGCAACGGTTGTTGCAGGATGCCAATCTGCGCCGGAAAATGGGGGAAGCCTGGCGGGCGTTTTACAAACCTCGCGCTGCCCGGGAAATTGCCGGGATCATTTTAGAACTGATGGGTAGAAACGTTCACAATCAAACGGAAAAAGGACAGGAAAAATGATTCGACTGGGAAAAATTCGCAATATTCATTTTGTGGGAATTGGCGGAATTGGGATGAGCGGCATTGCGGAGGTACTTCTCAATCTGGGATACAATGTGAGCGGTTCCGACCGTGCCTTAAGTGATGTAACCGAGCACCTGGCCAGCATCGGAGCGCGCATTTATCAGGGGCACAGCCCGGAATATGTGCAGGATGCCGATGTGCTGGTGTATTCTTCTGCCGTAAGCGAGGATAATCCCGAGGTGCAGGAAGCGCTGCGGCGTAAAATTCCCGTGATTAAGCGGGCGGAGATGCTGGCAGAACTCATGCGCCTGAAGTTTGGTATCGCCATCGCAGGAACCCATGGCAAGACCACCACCACCTCCCTTACCGGCTCGGTGCTCACCGAAGGGGGACTGGATCCCACTCTGATTATTGGGGGTAAGGTGCGCATGCTCAAAACCAACGCTCGCCTGGGAGAAAGCGAATTTCTGGTGGCGGAAGCCGATGAATTCGACAAGTCGTTCCTGAAGCTCATCCCCACCATTGCGGTTATTACCAATATCGAAGCCGACCATCTGGATTGTTACAAAGACATGGACGATTTAAAGAGCTCTTTTGTTAATTTTGCCAACAAAGTGCCTTTTTACGGGCGGGTGATTGTGTGTCTGGATAATCCCGGGGTGCAGGAAGTGCTGAGTCAGATTAAACGCAGCGTCACCACGTACGGATTTAACAAGCAGGCGGATATTCAGGCCAGCTCGGTGGAATTCCGTGATGGCGGTGTGGCTTTCGATGTAAGCTACATGAAATACAAGCTGGGGCGCATTCAGTTGCGCATTCCCGGAGAGCACAATGTGCTCAATTCCCTGGCTGCCATTGGCGTGGGGCTGGAATTGGATATTCCCTTTGAAAAAATTAAAGCGGGACTGGAAAAGTTCACCGGGGTGAATCGGCGTTTCGAAATCAAGGCGGTGGTAAACGACATCATGGTGGTGGACGATTATGCCCATCATCCCACGGAAATTGAAGCCACCCTGCGCGGGGCACGCACCGGTTGGCCGGGACGCCGCATTGTGGCGGTGTTCCAGCCTCATTTGTATTCCCGAACCCGCGATTTTTACAAAGAATTTGCCCGTGCTTTTTTCGAAGCCGATGTCCTGGTGGTGACCGATGTGTATCCGGCGCGGGAGGAACCCATTCCCGGTGTGGATGGCAACCTTATTGCCGACACCGCCCGTACTCTGGGTCACCGCGAAGTGCATTATGTGCAAAATAAAGACGAATTACCAAATTTCTTGCTGGACTTGGTACGTCCCGGGGATATGGTGATTACCATCGGTGCGGGGAACATCTGGAAAGTAGGAGAAGCGCTAATCCCCCTGTTGCAGGAGAAATCTTCCGGAGAAAAGAAGCAGAAGTAACCATGGTCGAGTTTATGAAAACTAACGTGCCGGAGGAAACGGTGTTCTGGAGTGCGAATTCTAAGGAAAATCGGGGAGAAAAGTTAACCGGGATTCCCGATAGCGTGGGTGGTGCGCTGCCCATGAGTACGGATGCTTTCGGGAAGAGGAGTTAAATCAAATCTGGAGTAAAACGGTGAAACGACAGGACAGATTGGTAAAACGTACCGGTTACCGCAAAGAAAAATCCAACACTGCCACTGGCATACTGGCACTGATTATTGTGCTGGTGGTGGGATACGGGTTTTTCCGTTTTGCCAGTTATTTAATTCACGACACCAGCATGTTTACCCTGCGCCAGATTAAAGTGGAGGGCAACCGTTTTGTGAAAACGGAGGAAATTCTGCAACGTGCGCATTTGAAGATGGGAACGCACCTGTTCCGCATCCCGGTTGATTCGGTACTTCAGCGCGTGCGCCAAATCCCTTATTTTTCCGGAGTCAGTGTGAGCCGGTCTTATCCTTCCACACTAATTATTTCGGTACAGGAACGTCAGCCGGTGGCTTATTTAATTGACGGGAGAACGTACATGGTGGATGCGGAAGGGAAGATTTTGTTGAAAAAACCAGGCATGGAACTGGAAGGTTATCCCTTAATTACCGGTCTATCCGTGAAAAAGTTGTTGAAGGATCGCACTCCGCTGCTCGATGCGCTTAAACTGGTGCAGCAGGTGAAACAGGTGAATGGGGATTTGTTTGAGCTTATTTCCGAGATTCATATTCAATACGGAAAAGCGCCGCGGCTTTATTTAATCCACGGGGGAGCAGAGGTGCTGCTGGGCCGCCGGGACTTCCCCAGACGGATTTTCCTCTTAAGCCAGTTACTGAATCGTTCGGAAATCATTAATCATCTCAAAAAAATAAAACGCATCGATCTGCGATTTGAAAATCGATTGATTGTAACCCGCAGGGGATAGAAGTAGGCAGGGAGCGATTCACAAAAATGAATGAAAAAAAGATGTGTTAATAAAGTTTAGCACTTTTTAAAGAAGGAATGTATTATGGATGACAAAATTATTACCGGACTGGATATTGGCACAACAAAAGTGTGTGCGGTAATAGTGCGGGAAGATGCCAACGGTCGCTTGAATGTAGTGGGCATTGGAAGTGCACCGTCGCACGGGTTGCGCAAAGGGGTGGTGGTTAATATTGAAGATACGGTGCAATCGATTATCCAGGCGGTAAGCGAAGCGGAGCGGATGGCAGGGATTCCGGTGAAAAATGTGTATGTAGGGATTGCCGGAGACCATATTCGCAGCCTGAATAGCAAAGGAATTGTGGGGGTTGCGCGGGAGGACCACGAGATTACAGAGAAGGATGTGGAACGGGCAATTAGCGCTGCTAAAGCGCTGGCACTACCCATCGACCGAGAAATTATTCATGTTATTCCGCAGGAATTTATTGTGGATGATCAGGATGGCATTCAGGATCCGGTGGGGCTCTCCGGGGTACGGCTGGAGGTGGTGGTGCATGTGGTAACCGCAGCTGTTACCAGTGCCCAGAATATCGTTAAAAGTGTGCAGCGTGCGGGATACGTTGTGGAGGAGATTGTCCTGGAACCGCTGGCCAGCAGTCTGGCAGTTCTGGATGATGACGAACGCAACCTGGGAGTGGCGCTGGTGGATCTGGGAGGCGGAAGCACCGACATTGCCATGTTTTTCGAGGGACACATTCAGCACACCTCGGTGGTCGCACTGGGCGGGCAAAATGTAACCAACGATATTGCCATTGGATTGCGCACGCCTCCGGAGCAAGCCGAAAGCATTAAAATTAACCACGGATGTGCCACTCGAAATATGGTGAAACAGAACGAAACCCTTACCGTGCCCGGGGTAGGGGGACGCGCGCCGCGGGTGATTTCCCGGATGGTACTGACTGACATCATTCAACCCCGCATGGAAGAGATCTTTACTCTGGCCTATCAGGAAATGGAGAAATCCGATTTGTTGAATCTGATGGCGGCGGGAGTGGTGATTACCGGAGGTGGGGCTTTGCTTCCCGGAGCGGTAGAACTGGCAGAGGAAATCTGGGGATTGCCTGTGAAGCTGGGAGTACCTCAATATCTGGGGGGACTGACTGATAGCATCCGCAATCCCATTTACTCTACGGCTGTGGGACTCACCCTGTATGGGCATCGGTTTGGCGGAGACGGTTTCTTCCGGGACCCCAATAGAAATTTGTGGGAAGCGGTAAAAGAGAATATTACCCGGTTTTTTAAACGTTTTTTTTAATTTAAATTCTGTTTGAATTTGGAAAATAAATTGTTATATTATATAAACTTATGAGGAGGTAAATATGACTATTACTCTGGATGAAAATTATGAAAACAAAGCCAAAATGAAGGTGGTGGGTGTTGGTGGTGCCGGTGGAAATGCCATTAACACCATGGTTGAAGCGGGTTTACAGGGGGTGGATTTTATTGCGGTAAACACGGATGCCCAGGCGCTGGAGCAGAGCAAAGCCCACATGCGCATTCAGATTGGCAAAAAGTTGACCCAGGGATTGGGAGCAGGGGCAAATCCGGAAATTGGACGGCGCGCCATTGATGAAGATAAGGAAGATGTGATGGAAGCGCTGACCGGAGCGGATATGGTATTTGTCACTGCCGGAATGGGAGGTGGTACCGGAACGGGAGCCGCACCCGTTGTGGCAGAAATTGCGCGCGATCTGGGTGCCCTAACGGTGGGGATTGTCACCAAACCGTTTACCTTCGAGGGAATGAAACGCATGCAGCGGGCGGAAGAGGGAATTGAGGAATTGCAAAAAGTGGTGGATACTTTAATTGTCATTCCCAATCAGCGGTTATTTGCGGTGGTGGATAAATCCACTCCTTTGCTGGATGCGTTTAAAGTGGCCGATCAGGTGCTTCTCCACGCTACCAAGGGAATTTCCGATTTAATCACCGTACCGGGATTAATTAACCTGGATTTTGCAGATGTCCGGACCGTTATGGCGGAGATGGGACACGCCCTGATGGGTACCGGTTACGCTACGGGAGAAGGCAAAGCGGTGGAAGCAGCGCAGCAGGCCATCAGCAGTCCTTTGCTGGAGGGAGTTTCCATTCGCGGAGCTCAGGGAGTACTGGTCAACATCACCGGTGGACCCAACATGACGCTGCACGAAATCAGCGAGGCGACCTCCATTATTTACGAAGAAGCGGGGGATATGGCCAATATCATTTTTGGAGCGGTAATTGATGAAAAATTGGAGGATTCCATTTTCGTGACTGTAATTGCCACAGGTTTTGATGCCGATGCCCGACGCAATTTGCGCAGTGAGAAGAAGGAAGAACATTCTCTGGCGGAGGAAAATCTGGATCTGCCGGCATATATGCGAAGGAAAAAGGAGATTCGTTCCGAACCTCGTACGATTCCCATGAATCAAATGAAGAAGAGTTCGTCTCAAACCGAATCCAATGATCTCAAACTTCCGTTGGATGATATTGATATTCCTACATTTTTACGAAAACAGATTGATTAATGCCTCAAAGTCATCTTTAATCCTCTTCCCCGGTACCCTATGGGTGTCGGGGATTTTTTTTGCGGAAAAAGATGGAGTTTTTTCTGTGGGGTAACGGTTTTGAAAATGTAAAATGTAAAATGTAAAATGAAAAATGAAAAATGAAAAATGTCTAAAGGATGCTGCGCATAAAATGTAAAATGAAATTCATTGCTCGTTTTGCATTGCCTTCGCGCATATTGCGGTTTAAAAATAACCGCAGTGTTCGCTCCACCCGTCCACTCATACCACAGGGATCCCCTTCCGCAGGATCCCTCCGGGATGGGACAGAGCCCGTTTTCCGCTCTTGGAGTCCTTTGGACAGGATGCTGTCCGCTACGGACTCTACGAGCGCACGGGCAGGATTCTGCGAAAGTGAGCGTATCGATTAATTTTTACGTATTTTTCCGTAGTACTTGCCGCGTTTTAGCCGAAAAAAATTTAAATTTATTTTATTCGAAACGGCTCCTGAGGGCTATGCAACAGGTGTTGTTGCAAAGGGCAGATTAAATGTTGTGACTCAAAAAAATTAACCACATAAAAAGGACAGAAAATGAATAAATTTATAATCCCGTTAATCCGTATGAATCCTGTCAAAAATTAATTGTATTTAATAATTGCAAATAGAACATATGCATAAAAACAAAATCAATTCATAATTCAAAATTCATAATTCAAAATTACTAATAATCGTTGTTTGCTTTCAACGACAGCGGCTACTGTCAGGAGGTACGGGTACGCCCATGCGCCGTAATTTGTCTGTCAATCGCTGGACATGCCCGCCTTCCCAGTAAATCCGTCCGCAGACGGGGCATTTCCAGAATTCCTGAAAACTTTCCCACACCCGTTCCGGTATTTGTCCCTTTATTTCTGCTTTTTCAATTGGTTCAATGGGAATATTGCAAACACTGCACAGGGAGAGGAATTTCATGTTGTTAAAAAGGGAAAACTTCCGGTTCAGTTCCTGTAACTGCTCTGCAACATCGTCGGATTGCAAAACAAAGACGGAATTTTCCGGGAATATCCGGGCGTGCTTTCTGCTGCGGGTTAGAAATATGGCCGATGGTTCGTTCTCTAAAACCTGCATAATCCGGGAGGTGTTGGCGGTGATTTCCGTAGAAAAACCCAGAAAGCGGAGCCACTTTGCCAGGCCTTTCAACATTTCATCGCACAGAAAGCGCCGGGGAAATTTCCCGTTTGAAATATTTGGGTTCTGAGGCATCGTCATGGGAAATATTGTAATTTATCCAGAATTTAACCAATCAAATTTACTTTCTAAAAAATTAATGTTCAACTCATTTGAAGAACCTGTCTTCAAAATGTGGAAGGAAAAGAAGACGGTTCGTTCACCAGTAAAAATATGATTTTGTGCTTTGTACAACCGGGGAGTTTATTCGTTGAGAGAGTCCTGAAGAAGCAGTTTCTGCCTTCTTTAAAAATTAATTGAGCAGGCCCAGTTTACGGGCCCACTCTTCAAATTCTTTTTTCTCTTTAGGTCCAAGATGCTTGGGAGTTACGATTTCGATTTTTACGTAATGGTCACCTCTTCCGTGGGAATTCTGGATTCCCAGTCCTTTCAGTCGGAACAGTTTACCGCTATCCGTGCCAGGGGGAATTTTCAATTTTACGGTTTTATTATCGATGGTTTTCACTGCAATTTGAGTTCCCAGCACGGCCTGAGCAATGTTAATTTGTTCTGTGGAGTAGATATCGTTCCCTTTGCGCTCGAAGCGGGGATGGGGCGCCACGTGAATCACAATGTATAGGTCGCCCGGTGTTCCGCCACCCGGTGCAGGCGATCCCTGCCCGGAAATTTTCATTTTTTTCCCATCCTCCGTTCCTGGCGGAATCTTAATTTTAATTTTCTTTCCGGTCGGAGTAACGACCGTAGTTTCTCCTCCCAGGGCTGCCAGTTCGAAGGGAATGGTAATTTCTGCCTGGACATCTGCGCCCCGCTGGGTTTGCTGGGCGCGGGCACGCCTAAACACATCTTCCTCCATCCCAAAACCCCCTCGACTCCCGCGCCGTCCGAAGCCAAACAAGTCGCCTAGAATATCCTCGAAACCGCCAAAACCACTGCTTCCACTTCCGCCAAAATGCACACGGAATCCACCGGGACCTGTTCCGGCAAAGTCACCGAAATCAAATCCCCCCATCCCTTCGCCTGTGGCAAAGGGATTCTTCCGCATCATGTCGTATTGCTTGCGTTTCTCCGGATCGCTGAGGATGGAGTAAGCTTCACTAATCTCTTTAAATTTTTCCTCCGCATTCTTGTCCCCACCTCGACGATCCGGATGGTATTTCTTGGCTAATTTGCGATACGCTTTCTTAATCTCTTCCTGAGAAGCTGTTTCGTTAACACCCAGTATATTGTAGTAATTTTTTTTCGGATCCATAATTTTCCTTCACCTCGTTTTTGTTTCCAGTTTAACCAGTCAGATTGATATTCGAGTTTTTACGTGATTTGTTTTAAACAAAAGGCTGTTCCTCAAAGAACAGCCTTTAAAAATGGGTTAAGCCGAAGCGTGTGCTTCTTTAATGGGTGTACGAACTTTATTGGGCTCTTTTTTCTTTCTGGAAGCCGTTTTACGTGCCAGAGCGTGTTTTACCACTTCATCAATATTTTTCACGAAAATGAATTTCATTTCTTTCTTCACGCGATCGGGCACTTCTTCAATATCGGCTTTATTGCGTTCTGGCAGAATTACCGTATGGATGCCCGCTCGATGGGCTGCCAGTACTTTCTCTTTGATGCCGCCAACCGGTAGAATTTTCCCGCGCATGGTAATCTCGCCGGTCATGGCAATATCGTTGCGCACTTTGCGTCCCGTAAGCAGCGAAAGCAGCGCAATAAACATCGTCACACCGGCCGAGGGTCCATCCTTGGGAATCGCACCCGCTGGTACATGAATGTGGAAGTCGTATTTTTCGTAGAAATTCTCGTCCAGGTTGTATTCCGCATAATGCGACCGGATGTAGCTCATCGCTGCTCGGGCGGATTCCTTCATCACATCGCCCAACTGCCCGGTAAGAATAAGGTTCCCTTTTCCGGGCATTTTGGTGGCTTCGATAAACAGGATGTCGCCTCCATTGGGAGTCCAGGCTAAACCCGTAACAATTCCCGGTTCGTCGATGCGTTCGGCTACTTCACTGAAGTATTTCTCCGGACCCAGAATTTCTCGCACCACCTTTTCGGTCACTGTGGTCGGTTCCTTTTTACCGCTGGCCACCTCTTTCGCTACACCCCGGCAAATGGCGGCAATTTGTCGCTCCAGATTCCGGACACCTGCTTCCCGGGTGTAAGCGTTGATAATTTTACGAATGGCCTTTTCCGTAAATTGAATTAAATCCTCGGTTAAGCCATGTTCCTTAATCTGCTTGGGAATCAGGAAGCGTTTGGCAATTTCTATCTTTTCTTCTTCAATATAGCTTGGGATTTCGATGATTTCCATGCGATCCCGCAGCGCAGGAATGATGGTATCCTGAATATTGGCTGTAGCAATGAACATCACTTTCGAGAGATCGAAAGGAACTTCCAGATAATGGTCGCTAAAGCTGTGGTTCTGTTCAGGATCCAGCACTTCTAACAGTGCCGAAGAAGGATCTCCCCGGAAATCCTGGCCCACTTTATCGATTTCATCCAGCATGAACACCGGATTGTTGGAACCTGCTCGTTTGATTCCCTGAATGATGCGTCCCGGCAAAGCGCCGATGTAAGTCCGGCGATGACCCCGAATTTCCGCTTCATCTCGCACACCACCCAGGGAAATGCGCACGAATTTCCGCCCCAGGGCATCGGCAATGGAGCGTCCCAGCGAAGTCTTACCCACTCCCGGAGGTCCCACAAAGCACAGAATGGGACCGCGCATGTCGTTTTTCAACTTCCGCACGGCCAGATATTCCAGGATTCGCTTCTTCACCTTTTCCAGATCGTAATGATCTGCATCCAGTTTTTTCTGCACGGTAGGAATATCCAGATTGTCTTCCGTGCTTTTATTCCAGGGAAGCTCCAAGAGCCAATCCAAATAAGTGCGGGAGACGGTATATTCCGCCGAAGCCGGATGCATGCGGCTCAGCCGATCCAGTTCCTTCTCCGCCACCTTGCGCACTTCGTCCGGTAAATCCGCTTCCTCCAGCTTCTTTTTCAATTCACCGATATCGCTGGTTTCGTCAAATTCACCCAGTTCCTTCTGAATTGCCTTGAGCTGCTGCCGCAGGTACATCTCCCGCTGGCTTTTACTGATTTCATCCTGCACTTCGCTCTGAATCTTTTTGCCCAGCTCCAGGGTCTGAAGATATTTATTGAAGAGATAGGTGGCGCGCTTTAACCGTTCCTCCACATTAAAAATTTCCAAAATTTCCTGCTTTTCCGGTACGCTGATGTTAGAGAAAGCAATAACGATATCTGCCACCACTCCGGGTTCGTGCAAATTGGCAATCATTGCCTGGTGCTCGGTGGTAATCTCCGGAGCCAGATCCGAGGCCTTCTGGAAAAGGCTTTTTAGGTTGGTAGCAAATGCTTCTACCCGAATGGTATCCTCGGGATACACATCCTGCACCACCTCAATTTTCGCCATGAAGAACGGATCGGTCTGGGTGAATTCTCTGATTTTGAAGCGAGAAATACCCTGGATAAAGGCACTTTTGCTTCCGTCCGGTAAATCGATCACCTTCAGGATGCGGGCAACCGTCCCTACCTGATAGAGATCGCCGATTTCCGGATCATCAATGGTGCCATCTTTCTGGGCAATCACCCCGATAACCGTCTGCTCCTGAAGAGCATATTCAATGAGCTTTAACGATTTAGGTCGTCCAATAGCTAATGGTATGAACTGGTGCGGAAAGAAAACAGTGTTCCGCACCGGAATAATAGGTATGATTTCCGGAATTTCTATGTCTTCATGTTCGCGATCTATTTTAATCATGGTCTCACCTCACCTGTTTTTATTCCCAATCAATATTAATGTAAGTAGAGGATTGTTTTAGTTCCTTGCGAATTTTCCATCCCAGATACAGCAAAAAACCACCAATTACGAAGAAGATTGAGGCGATAAACGCTACCAGAATTTCCGGAACTAAAACAATCAGCAAACCGATGAGCAGGAAAATGACTCCTGCGCTCATCAGCGAATTTCCATGTTCCCTTAAAAATTCGTTATTTGAATTCAAGAAAAAGCGAATCATTGTCTCTCCCGATTTTTTATGTTAAACCACTAATTTTAATACAAATTTGGTGCCACGAATTTACTATCGACATAAATTATTGAAAATCAAGCAATAAAAGAAATTTTAGTTCAGGAAATCTGTTACACGACCGGGTGACAAAATGGCGGGATATATGGGTTTTTGACAGATTCCAATGAAAAAGAGATGTAGTCACCCGAAGAAGTGAAGTTAAAATCAGGAATTGGAGGGGGATTCGGAATATCTC
>JALWDQ010000562.1:0-3465 GCA_027039625.1 Calditrichia bacterium
ATGTTCCAGATGGAACAATCTCTTCTTTACATGCCAGCCACTACTGCGTAAATTCTCTCCGGAAAAAATAGGAGCATATACAGCATAAAAATATTTCCGGGAAAAGACAAAAATCATTTTTTTCATAAGAAAATTAGGAGACCAACATGGCTGCCAATATCATTACTCTCGGGCGCATTATTCTGGTATTTGGCGTGGTGTTATTGTTTCAGGCGGGATTTTACCTGCGCTGGCTGGCAGTGGCACTAACGATTCTGGTCATCTACCTGGATTCTCTAGATGGCTACGTGGCACGGAAATTGGGCGTAGCCAGCGATTTCGGCGCCCTGTTCGATATTACCGGCGACCGCATTGTAGAACATATCTATTTAATCTTTTTCACCGCCATGGGAGTACTAAACTTCTGGGTACCCATCATTTTTGTAACCCGCAGCTTTCTGGTGGACACCCTGCGCAGCGTGGCTTACACCCGGGAAGGCAAAACGCCCTTTGGAGAGAATACCATGATGAAATCTTCCATTACCCGCTTTTTAACAGCCTCCCGGTTTAGCCGGGCTGTGTACGGCGTCTCGAAAGTGGTGGTGTTTGTCTTGCTGGGAGCAATCCTGGCACTTCAAGAAGGATTCCGGGAAGGAATCCAATGGATTCCCAGGAACTGGTTTAACAATCTGGTGTTACTAACCGAAGTGCTGGTGTGGATTATGGTGGCATTTAACCTGATTCGGGGAATTCCCGTGCTGATTGATGGGCGGTTCTATCTATTCGATAAGTACTTCCCACGCTCGCTGAAGGGGGAGGTGTAGTTCATGGCCCGCTGGGCGGTGTTCGATGTAGATGGAAGTATGCTGCCGGGAACTTCCATGGAAAAGCTGTTTCTGATTTATTTAATGGAACGGGGTGTTTTTCCGTTGCGCAGTTTGTGGTATTACGGACTTTCCGTCTTCATGCGCCTTTTGCGGGAGGGCAGCGATGATGCCTTCAAGAATAACAAAATGTACCTGAAAGACTTGCCCGTTTCGGCGGTACAGCAACTTGCCAGGCGATTATTCCGGGAGCAGATTTTCCCGTCGCTCTCCCCCCGGGCACTTCAGGAGTGGAGCCAGCGGCGGCAAGCGGGATATCGGTTGCTGTTGATGAGCGGCTCTCCCGATTTTTTAACAGGAGAGTTAGCCCATCACCTTCATCCCGATGCCTGGGTGGCAACCCATCCGGAAATCCACGCCCGGCACTTTACCGGGAAGGTTGTGGGACTCCATCCCTATGGGGAGCGGAAAACGGCGATTTTACAGCAACTGCAACGGCAACTGGATATTGACTTCGACCAATCCGTGGTGTTCGCCAACCACCACACGGATGCCCACCACATGGCCCTTTTTGGAGAGGCAGTAGCGGTGAATCCCACACCCCGGCTTCGTGAAATTGCTGCGAGAAAAAATTGGGCGGTGATGTGGTGGGAATGAAAGCTGTTTAACAACCACATTTAGGAAATTGATTACGGTGCCGGTGCTAAATTCCAGGCTGGCTAGTTATTCCGTTTTCATCTTCCGCCCTGCGAGTGGATACTTCACTAACATGAATCTTTGCCATTGCCAGCATCAACCCTGGTTCGCTGCCCGGGTAATGATGTAATAACCCAGTAGAGAACTTACCGTCTCGATCCCGGGGAAGCCCGGGCTCTATCGTGCCAGCACAAGTGCTTATCTGCCCGGGGTGTGCTTCATTAAAATGTTTTTTCTGCTTCTGGCTCCGCTCATCCACCAATACACCCAAAGATTCCTCAACTCTTTGAATAGCAACTTCTGTAAAGAATTTTGAAAGACCTTTCTCAAAAATTTTTTAATTGTCCACCAAATTTCTTGAACCTCCATCATCTGTTTACTATTTTCATTGTATATTTTGTACTATATTTCCCTCCACCGCAGGCTGGTTGTATTTATTCTTACTTTATTCCCTGGGTGCATAGAATTTGCTTTTTGCTTGAATAATCCTTTTCCTTTTACACAAAATTGTGTGTTTAAACTCGGAAAAACCGTTACTTATGGCTTGAAAATCGATTAGATGAATATTAAATTATTATGATGAATAAAAAATATCTTTACAACATTTTAGCTGTTGACGACGAAATATACAATCTGGAAGCCATTCAGCGTACCTTTCGGAAAAAGTACCAGGTATATATTACCCCTTCGCCGCAGGAAGCTTTAGAGATTTTTAGGAAGGAATCGATTCATCTGGTGATTGCCGACCAGCGAATGCCGGAAATGCTGGGCACCGAATTGCTGGCGGAGATGAAAGCCATTAATCCCCATCCTATCCGCATGGTTTTAAGTGCGTACACGGATATTCATTATTTAATTGATGCAATCAATCGGGGAGAGGTGTACCGCTATATCACCAAGCCCTGGGATCCCAACGAACTGCGGGTGACTGTGCAGAAAGCGCTGGATCATTACCAGGCGAACATGGATCGTTTACAGCTTATTGAAGATTTGCGGGTAAAAAATCGGGAGCTGGAGGAAGCACTTCAGGAACTAAAAGCTACCCAGGAAAAATTATTGCAGGTAGAACGGCTTTCCATTCTGGGGCGCATGGCAGGGATGATTATCCACGATTTGAAGCAGCCACTGGATTTTATTCGTTCTGCTGCAGAAACTATGGCGCGGGTGGATCTAGACCAGAACGATCGCCTCGATATTGCCGCCATGATTAAACAGGAGATCCAGCGTTTTACTGAAATGATTCAGGAAATTCTGGATTTTAGTAAAGGAAGTTATCATCTGGATATGCGGATTATTTCCCTCAATGAATTCTGGTCTGCAATTGAATCGCGCATCCGCACCTACCTGGAAAATGTGGATATTAATACGCGGGTTCAAACCTTGGAAAGTGAGGAATTAGTGCAGGTGGATGTCACCCGGATGCAACGCGTTTTGCTAAATCTAATAAAAAACGCCCAGGAAGCCATGCGACAGTCCCTTTCTCCCCGAAAACCGTTGATTGTCATCGAAACATTTGTAAAAGAGGGAGCATTTCATATCGTAGTGGAAGATAATGGTCCTGGTATTGCTCCCGAAGCTCTCCCCCACATATTTGAACCGTTTTATTCCCACCACAAAAAAAATGGAATTGGGCTGGGCTTGGCCATCGTGAAATCCATTGTGGAAGCTCACGGAGGAACCATCGTATGCGAAAGTACCCCCAATCGGGGAACACGCTTTACCATCTCACTTCCAATTGTAACGAAATAATAGGTTCCAGAAAATACAAGTAGCTAAGGATAAAGAGGAAAATAGATATATACGTGTAAACTTTCTTCTATTCCCTATGCCCTTATGCCCTTATACCCTTATGCTTTATGCCCCTATGCTTTATACCCCTATTCCCCTATTTCCCCTATTTCCCTTATTTCCCTTATTTCCCCTATTTCCCTTATCTACCCTATTTCCCTGATTCTGCAACTTGCGC
>JALWDQ010000563.1:0-3460 GCA_027039625.1 Calditrichia bacterium
TTGTAGGGAATTTCCAGGCTATCCAGCACATCGCGGGCGTACGCCATTCCCTTGATTAAATTCGGCCCGCCCCGGCCCACCACCACGTAAATTTCGGGCTTACCGTGCCGGGTTACGTAATCCCGCAACGCATCGAACATGGCCTTAAAGGTGACGAAAATATCGGTGTTGTTTGCTTTCCCCCCAATAATCAACAGCACATTGGATTGTTTTAACCAGTATTTGTACACAATTCGGGCAATTTCGTACATCTTGGAGTAAGGCGGATTTCCACCAAAATCGCTGGAAATGGTCGCTTTGTGAGACAGCACCTCGGTCGCGGCACTGTTGGCGCCCCCTCCGAACATGAAGGAGGTAATCGTCCCGTGGGGATTAATCACCACCACATCACTCTGCCCCTGGTATGTTCGCAACTGGTTGATTTCCGCTTCGAAGGGAGTAATATCCGTCTGGAAAATTTCCGGTGGTAGATTCAGTCGCTGGTACTGGGGATTGTCCCGATCGAACTGCGCTTTAAAATCGCAGGCAATGGGAACCAGCCGGTTTCGGATGGTTTCCATGCGGATGGGATTAATTTCCAGAGTGGTAAATCCAAAATCATTGTACAGATTCCACAAGCGTGGCAGGTGCTGCACAAGCGGACTAATGATCTCCCGCGGGGCATTGATCTCGGTAAGCGCGTCGATGATGTGGTAGGACTTCAGCCCGGTGATGGGATCGAATGTTTTCTCGATGATCTGGTCCTTCGAGAGTTCCTCAATATCCACCCCGCCGTGATGGGTGAGGGTGAAATTAACTTTGCGGGTGAGGGTAGAGACGGAGAGGTTGAAATAAATTTCGTAGGAAGAAGGAATGAATTCCTCAAAAGTGACCCCGTTGGCTTGAATTGTTTTTCCGTGAAACACATGTTCGGCAAAGAAGAGTTTCCGTTTGGCTTCCATCGCTTCAGTCACCGAAGAAACAATTCGCACCAATCCTGCTTTGCCCTTTTTACCCACACCGCCGTAAAAGATGGGTTTAACCACGCACTTCCCCCGCTTCCGGATTAAGGCTTCCACCTGTTCCAGGGTGGCGTTGGAATCCAGCACCTCCGGAACCGGGAAATTTGCCAATTTGAGAATAGGTGCACCGTATTTCATTCCGGTAATTTGCATGGTGAACTCCTTGTGAATAGTTCAATTTTTGTAGTAAATCTTAAGCAAATTTAATAATAATTTCATCTATGTGAAAAGGAAATATGATGCCAGCTCGCATTTTAATTAACTGTTACTCAATTTATTCACTCTATCCTGTCTGTGGGATGCTTCGGAGAATCACTTCTTTCTTATTTCATCCGTACGGCCCTTTACGGGAAAAGGAATTTCCAAATAAGTCTCCAGAGGAATCCTCATGTAGCTAGGATGTTCGGATATTTGAAAATATAGGCTATCCGATAGGATGCTGTGCAGTGGCGTCCCATCGCTTCGCGATGGATAAATCTGGTGTGCATGAAAATTCGAGAATAGCGCTCATTATGTAAAACTCAACCCCGTCCCGTTAGGGACGGAATGCCAATAGCCCACAAATTCGAGAGGCTGTGTAAAAATGAAAATCAGAAGAATATTTAATCAAAATAGCGCATATTGTAGCTCACAAGGTTTATTTAAAACCGGAGCAATAAATAACGTGTTGCTCAATCTTTATTTATTAGTGAATTTAGTATTACTTTATGGCCATGAGAACTCAGCATTGAGATAATAATAAAGAAATACTTCTTTTCGAGGGTATTTATATGTCTTTAAAATTCAATGTAATTCTTCAATTCATTAAGATTTACAGTGTTTTTATAGCCACGAGCTTTTAGCTCGTGGAACACTGAATCCCTTCTCCTATAATCAGGCTTTAGCCTAAAATTGGGCTAAAGCCCAATTTGTAGTTTGGGCCTTGAATTCCCCGAGCTGGAAGCTCGGGGCTATATTTTGCTTTAGATGACAATGAATAAATATTCTATTGACACTGCATTTTCACACAGCCTCTTTATTTGTGGGAACGGAATTCACAACCTCATGTAAACCCGTCCCGAAAGGGACAGAATGGAATTTGTTGCAATCATTATTTTTCGTTCCCTGGCAAGTCTGTAATCAATTGTCCTGAAGGAACAATACTACATGACGTTTTCATTTTCCCATCCTTTAGGGAGCCTTTGGGATATTTGAAAATATGATCTACTTGCAGTACACTCGCTCATCCACAAAATCCTTCAGACAAAGCCCTCTCCACTCCCATACCCTATCCCGGCAGGATTTTGTGAAAAAAAATGGAAAAACAAAAAAATTCTTCATCCTTCCTGCGAAGGGATTCAGAATCACATTGTAACACAACTTTCCAGAGTCGTTTGGTATTTCAGTTCCATAAGGCGGATAATGCGAGTAATGTTTCAAGCTTCCTCAAAAACAACTTGATTGCTTGAGGTTGCGGGCAATATATTGAAAAACAAAATTTTAGGAAATGTGTTGAAAAAGGAAACACCATGAAAAAATTGATGATAGTCTGGGCTTTGCTGGCGTTTTTCTTTGAGGTTTTTGCCGGGGAAAATTCGCTGGAATTAAACATCTTTTTTACGAACGACGTCCATGGGGGCGTGACCGAGCAGAAAGCCGAATTTTTGAATCCCGAATTCCCGCCCATTTTAGGTGGCGGTGCCTCGGCCTTTGCCATCATTAAAAAAGCGCGGGAACAAATTGCCCGCGAAGGCAACGCCTGGCTGGTGGTAGATGCCGGGGATATCTTTCAGGGAACCCTGGTGGGTACCCTCTCCAAAGGCAAAGTCGTGGTAGAATACATGAACAAAGCGGGTTACGACGTATGCGTTCCCGGTAATCACGATTTCGACCTGGGGAAGGAGAATCTGGAAGAACTTATTAAAGCCTCCCAATTCCCCTGGGTGTGCTGCAACATCGTAGAAGAGGAAACGGGAAACGTCTGGCCCCCCCTGAAACCTTACATTGTGAAGGAGGTTCAGGGCATTCGCATTGGTTTTACCGGGGTGTGCACTGTGGGCACCAAGTACATGAGTTTTCCGGAAAATGTGAAGGGGCTGGATTTCCTGCCGGAAATTCCTTCCCTTCAGAAGTGGGTGGATCGTCTGCGGCAGGAAGAAAAAGTTGATCTGGTGGTCGCTCTTACCCACACGGGCCTGCCCTACGATCGGGAAGAAGGCTATCGGGATTTGCAAAAAACCACTTATCAGGAAGTGGAAAAGCGCGGGTATGCGAACGCCATGGAGATTGCCCACTTTGTGCACGGAATCGATATTTTGCTCAGCGGACATATTCATAAGGGATATCAGAAACCCTGGGAAGATCCCGTAACCCATACGCTGTGTTTCCAGAACTACGGAAATGGAGGAAATCTGGGTTGGGTGAAGATTGAAATCGACCGGAAGACCCATTCCATTCGGGGATACCGCTTACCTTCCGTT
>JALWDQ010000564.1:0-3446 GCA_027039625.1 Calditrichia bacterium
ATTTTAAATATCTATGGTTGGAAAAATCAGGTTAAATCCATCCCAAAACTACATTTAATCTGCACGAATTCAATCAATTTAAAATTCTTAATTCAAAAACAATCTAACAGGATCCTTACCTAATTATGTTTTTATTTTTTATTCGTGAATATTCGTGCTATTCGTGGTTAAATATTTCGAGGGACGAATGAATACGGTAAGCCAGGTAGTCTGGCTATCCGGAGCCGGAAACACTCTCGGCAAAACAATGAATGCTGCTTCGCAGCATAACGCCTTGGGAGAGGCGTGCTACAAAAGCGCAAACTCCAAATCCCAAAAGACAATCCCCAACTTATAAATAACAAACCCAAAACACCAAAATAAAACGCATTAAATTCCAAAAAAACAAATGATTTAACTACTTCTTTTTTAACCTGATTATATTTTTATTCGTGCTCATTCGTGCTATTCGTGGTTAAACGTTCATTCGTGTCCATTCGCGTGATTCGTGGGCCAATAAACACGGTTAAATGCCCATTTGTGTGATTCGCGGTTAAGTGCCCGGGGATACCGAAAAGAGGCAAGTTAGCTTACCACTCCCGGACGTTCCAGCACACCCCCTTCGCGGGCGTCGGCGCGTTTAAGCAAAATGGCGAAAATCAGCCCAAATACCCCCAGACTGGCAAACATGATCATGCTGCTGGTGTAGGTATGGGTCAGGTCGCGCAGCCGACCGTTCAGGAAGGGGAATAATGCCAACCCAATGTTCTGAATGGTGGTCATAAGCCCGTAAGCCGTGCCCACCCGCTCTTTGGGAACTATCAGAGGAACAGAAGGCCACATGGCAGCGGGCACCAGCACGAAAGCTGCACCCAGAGTAATCATGGGCAATACCGGGTAAATATGGGTTAGCCCCATAGCCAGGTGACTGGGAATCATCAAAAGGGAGCCAATGATCATCAGGGTGGCTCGCTTCCCGATTTTATCCACCAACTGCCCGGCAAAGGGCGCAAATACCATAGAGGCAAAGATAATGATGGACGTAATACCGCCCGCAGTGCTGAACATGTGAATGAAATTGTTGAAAACCTGGTAAATAAATCCGCCAGTGGCTTCGGCTACCCGGGGAATATGCCATTTATCCACAAAGAAATCGGTAGAGAGGGCGGTGAAGGGGAAGATGGCGGAATAGAAGGTAACACACAACAGGGTAACGTACCAGAAGCTGGGTTTAAACGCTTTGATGTCCGCCCACACAATTTTTTCTTCAGCGCCTTCTTCCTTCAGTTCCAGCACGTGTTCACCGCGCAAATCCATGATGATGTAAATGATATTCGCCAGCAACGAGACGCCACAAAAGATGACTGCAGCCCACAGGGAATAGCTGTATCCCCCAAAATGCTGGGCAATGAGTTCGCCCGTATTAAAGCTGAACAACGTTCCCAGGCGGCTTACGGTAAGGGCAATTCCAAAGGAAAGGGCTAATTCCTTACCCTTGAACCATCGGGCTAAAATGGCGCTCTGGGCAACCACTAACGGTTCGGAGCCTGCGCCGAAAATGAAGCGCCCCAAAAAAAGGATGGGAATGCTTTTCGCCATCGCCACAATGGTAGCACCCACAAAGACCAGAATAGAGAACAACATGCTGGCTTTTCGCGTCCCCAGTTTGTCAATCAGTACCCCGCCGATAAACACCGAAAGGATGGCAGCAATGCTGTACATGGTGTAAAAAGAGCCCACCGTTCCGCGTTGGGCACCTAACTCTTCTACCAGGCGCGGAGCAATGGCTCCAATAATATCGTAGGCAAAGTAACTACCAAAGGTTAGCAACGAGACAAACAGAAGCACGGTAAAGCGGTAAAGGCGTGTCGCCGGATGAAAAAACGGATATTGCGAGGTTGAAGCTGCGGTCATGGCGTCTCCCATTTCGTGTTGTTTTCAACTTGTACACTCAGCAATATCATTTAATATAAAAAAAAGCGGAAAAAATGAAATTAAAAAAATATTTTTTGGAGTGGGAAATAAAAAAAGCCCGACACCTTCCGATGCCGGGCGCAATTGTCAAAAAACAATTCCAGGATTAAATATATTGCAGCCAGCCGTGTCGATCTTCTTTTTCTCCGGAAACAATAGCAAAGAACTCATCCTGCAGCATTTTTGTAATGGGACCGCGTTTGCCTTCTCCAATAATGATTTTATCGATGCTGCGGATGGGGGTAATTTCCGCTGCTGTTCCAGTAAAGAACACTTCATCGGCCAGGTACAACATTTCGCGAGGAATCATCTCTTCCCGCACCTCGATGCCCAGATCTTTACACAATTGAATCACCGACCAGCGAGTAATGCCAGGAAGTACCGATGCGGAAAGCGGCGGCGTGTACACCTTCCCCTCTCGCACCACAAAAATATTCTCGCCACTGCCCTCGGAAACGTATCCGTAAGAATCCAGCGCAATGCCTTCCACATATCCGTTTAGTATGGCTTCCATTTTAATAAGCTGGGAGTTCATGTAGTTGGCACCCGCTTTAGCCAGCGAAGGTAAGGTATCCGGAGAAAATCGGTGCCAGGACGAAATTTGCACATCCACACCCTTTTCCAGCGCTTCCGGTCCCAGATATTTGCCCCAGTACCAGGTAATGATGTAGGTCTCGATGGGAGAATTGAAGGGGTTTACTCCAAACTCTCCCAGACCCCGGAAAATCACCGGACGGATGTAGCATTCTTCAAAATGATTTACCTTAACCGATTCCATGCAGGCATTATAAATATCCTCGTAACTGTAATCTTCTGGAACCATGCGGTAAATTTTGGCGGAGTTGAACAGGCGCTTCACGTGTTCGGGAAGCCGAAAGATGGCACTTCCATGTTTAGTTTTGTAACAGCGAATACCTTCGAAAACGGAGGTACCGTAATGCACCACATGGGACATGACGTGGATTTTCGCATCGTCCCAGTAAATAAATTTTCCATTATACCATATTTTTTGGGCAAGGCCTGTATTCGGAATCATGTTTCCTCCTGTGTTTAATTTCACCTGGATTTACACAATGACGGTTACCCAGCCGTAGGGATCATCTTCCCGCTGGAACTGGATGCCGGTGAGCCGGTTGTACAGCTTGTGAGCCAACTGGTAATTGTTGCGGTTAACATCGTAGGTGGTACCCTGCCAGCCAATATGGCTCACCGGCGTAATAATTGCTCCCGTACCGCTCACAAAACATTCTTTCGCATGCTTTACCACTTCTTCCACACTCACTTTGCGCTCTTCAACATTAAGATTCATTTCCCGCCGTGCCAGTTGAATAATGGAATCCCGCGTAATGCCGGGCAGGATGGAACCCAGTTGCGGGGTAACTAGGGTGTCGTCTTCCATTAAAGCAAAGAAATTGGCTACTCCGGCCTCTTCGATGTATTTATTTTCGCAGGGATCCAGATAGATGACATCGTCGAAGCCCTCTTTTTTCGCC
>JALWDQ010000565.1:0-1069 GCA_027039625.1 Calditrichia bacterium
TGTAGTCGAGCTGTACCCAGTATTTGTCTGTATCTTTGATTCCAAAAGAATCATCGCCTTCACTGTACCAAGCAGCTTTCAGAAGAAGACCAAGATCCTTGGTGATTTTGTAGTTGTAGGCTACATCGATTTCATCACCGAGGTCATCATCACCTGCGTAATTGTCTTCATCACTTGCGAACATATGGTAAACGCCGAGGATTTTACCATATTCACCGAAGTTGTATGCAAGTTTGACACTGAAATCTGCCAAACCATCAATCGGAGTACCCAGGAATTTATCTGCCCAACCATTGAATTTGTGCAGTGTTGCCAATGGTGTATTGAATGCTGCTTCCCCTTTGTCAGCATCACCTGCACCGAGTACTTCGTAGCCAAGACCTACCGTAAAGTTGTTCCACAGAAGGTCTGCGGCGATATTGTAGTAATCGGCATCTTGTGAAATATCGTCTGCATCACCACCATAACGATCGTCATCTGTCATCGTCGGATCATTCTGTATGGCATATTCCGCTTCATATTTCAGTTTCATCTCATCAAAGTTAAAGGCACCTGTTGCACGTATACCTATATGATCTGCAAAGTTCTCGATCATATAATCGTATACCGTAACTTTGAGTTCAGGCATGAAGTCATATGAACCATGGAGTAGAATAGATCCGGTATCGATAGTGGCATCCACAACTCTATGTACTTTTGTGACCCAGGCAGCCAACAGAGAGAGTTTTTCCCAGTTGTAGATACCAGCTGCCAGATCGTAAGTTTGCGGCATTTGTCTCCAACCTACGTTACCGATGAAACGGGCGTTGTCGAGAACGACCATTTTACGACCGAGGATACCGGTGAATCCTTCGTAGGTGTAGCTGATGTTCGCCTGCGTCATACGCGATTGAGCCGGGTCTGCGACGACAGGATAACCTGAGTCTTCCGGTGCATAGTCCGTGACCCATCCGAAGTGGTCGACACTCATGCCCTGCAGCTGTGCATTCAGGCCTTCTACGCCAAGCAGACCCATTTTCACACCGATCGCTGTTCGAACGGTCAGCGCGCTTGCCTCATCATCGATGCC
>JALWDQ010000566.1:0-3445 GCA_027039625.1 Calditrichia bacterium
GATCCGGACTGAGGCCAATCCGGCGGCTGTAAAACGCCATCACCCGGTGGTAGGAACCAAAATTAAAATTGGACGAATTTTCCAGGAAGAAATCCCGCTTCTCAGGGTAGAACAGGCTAAAGCGGGTGAGATTAATTTTCGCCCGGTCGGATTCCACCTGGGCAAAATCGGTGTTCAGGGTTAAATCCAGCGTAAGGTTGGAAGAAAGACCATACTTTACATCCAGTCCCGTCTTAAAGTGGGTATCCAGTTGCGCCCCATCTTCTTCGGCTCGCTGCACTCCGGTGGTGACATACGGTTTCAAATCCAGATGTTTACCCTGTTTCAAATCGCCTTTTAAGATGAGCTCGCCTGCAGCGGAAAGCTGCCGCACCCCCTGATTGCGTAACCAGGCCCGCCACAAATCCTGCTCGTTCTTCCGGGCCAGATATCGCCGCACATTTAGCCCCCAGCGGTGTACCTTCTCCTTTTTAAAGCGCAGAGATTTAAAGGGAATCACCACTTCCGCTTCCCATCCCCAATCGGTAATGTGCGCCCGGGCATCCCAGATTCCGTCCCAGTTGCGATTCATATCATCACCACCGCTGGAAAGCTGGCCGTCGAACAGCGCCCCGTTGGGATTTATCTGGAAATAAAAACCAGCCCGGAAATCTCGGTAGGTATCCAGCACCAGAGTTATGTTGTCATCAATCCCCAGGTTCCCGTCCCGTTCCATCTCCTTGGCAATAATGAGCTCCGGGTGGGAATCGTAACACTGAATACCGATAAAGAGGTAATTGTCGTTGTGCAAAATCCGAATAACCGTTTTCTCCGTTGCCGGTTCTCCTTCGTGGGGTTCACGCTGGGTAAATCGGTCGATTGCGGGAGCCTGCTGCCACACCGCTTCCTTCACAAACCCATCGAATTTAATATTTCCCGAAATGTAGCCCGCTTCCACAACTGCACCGGAGGATTGAGATAGCACGGAGGAAAAATAGAGCAAAATGACCAGCCCATTCAGGAGAAAGAATCTCCGAAAATCACTCATTTCGTGGTTCCCTGTGAACGTTTTCATACGTCAATCCCTTTCGCACACGAAGGTGTAAAATAAAATGCAGGAGCAAAATGATGCAACTCGTTTAAAAAATTCCATATTTTCAAAAAAAATACCAGCTGCGGTGTTTTTCAGAAGTTGACATTAAATTCACAATCATTTAAATTGAACCTTTCAATTTTGGAGATAAAAAATTCCGGAGGTGCTTCCTTTGCAGAATAAAATATTCCTGTTGGGATGGTTCGTTGTGTTAATTTTTTTCTGGAATGTTCTGGCGCAAACACCGGACGAGGAGTTGTTTCAGAAAGGTGTTTCATATTACGAGCAGGAAGATTACGAGAAGGCACAACTCACGTTTTTGCAAATTCTCCGCGATTACCCGGCAACGAAATACCTCACCGCAGTGAAACTCATGCTGGGCAAGTCCTACTACAAACTGGGCGATTACCGAGCCGCCAACATCGTGTGCAACAATTTCAAGAAAAAGCATTATTTTAGCGATTATCTGGATGATATTCACTTTCTGCAGGGGCAAATCTATTTTCGGCAGAAGAAATACCTGCACGCCGTGGAAGAATGGTTGTGGCTGGTGTATCATGATGCGGATCCGCGCCTGAAAAAGAAAGCGGGTGTTTACGTGTACCGCACCATGCTGCATTATCTGGACGAAGGGGAAATCAGGAAATTACAACGGAGCTTCCCGGATGATACCTTTGCAGGATTGGTAGAGATTGTGCAGGCAGAGAAGCTCATTAACTCCGGGGAAAGGGAAGAAGGGTTTCGGCGGCTGGAGATGTTTGTAGAAACCCGGCCACATCATTTTTTTGTGGATCTGGCGCGTTCGCTGTTAAGCCGAAAGGCCGGTGGGCAGGTAAGCACCCGCACCCTACTGGTACTCAAAACGAACGACCCCGATCTGAAACCGATTAGCAACCATCTGGCGGCTGGAGCCATGTACGCTGCGTACGAAATTAAAAAACGCTTTCCGGAAAAAGCCCTTGCGGTGGATACCCTCACGGTGGAGACGGGGGCATTACCGGCGGTGCAGGCACTGATGCCGCTGATGGAATCGCATCCGCCGCTGGCAGTGATTGGCCCCACAGGCAACGACGAAAACGCTGCTCTGGCGCTCTATTCCCGCTGCGAACACTTCCCGTTTGTTTCCCCCTTCAGCTCCCAGACCGGCCTGGCTCAACTCTCCCCTTTCACCTTTCAAATTAATCCCGATGCCGAAATGAAAGGGGCATTTCTGGCGCAATATGCGGTGGAAGATCTGGGACTGAAAACGTTTGCCATACTGGCACCCGCGGACAATTACGGAGAAACCATCGCCCGCAGCTTCCAGAAAACGGTGGAAGAAAAAGGGGGCGAAGTGGTGGAAGTCCAGTGGTACTACGAAAATGCTCAGGACTTCACCCGCCAGCTTAAAGCTATCCGTAAGAAAGGGTTCTACATCGCTTTTCGGGATTCGGTACGCGAGGCCGACTCCACTTTAACCGATGAACAAATCCAGCAAAAATTTAAACAGTACATGACCGAGGTACTTTTTTCCAGCGATTTGCGAGGAAAGGTGGATTCCACCCAGGTTCCCTCCACCGGCATCGATGGGCTGTTTATTGCCATTTATCCCGAACTGATCCCTTTCATCTCCGCCCAGTTTGTCTTCCACAACATTCAAACCACCCTTCTGGGCAACGAAGGCTGGTACGATCCCGAGCAGCTCAAACAATATCAGAATTATTTGAACGGGCTCATTTTTATTACAGCGGGATATCTGGATCGGGAGTCCTGGAATTTTCGGGAGTTTACCAGCCGTTTTCGGGAGGTGATGCACGAAACGCCCAACCGCTTCGATTTGCTGGGGTACGATGTAGCGAAATGGTTAATGGAGAATTACCAGGCCGGGATGGATCGCCAGGCGTTTCGGGATAAGTTAGAAGAAGCGCCCGCTTACCACGGTGTGCTAGAAAATATTGTATTTCAGAAGAAACCCCGGGTCAATAGCTGGTTGAATGTGGTTAAATTTCAGCTGGGACAATTCATTAAATTGAAATAAATCCCACCTGAAACAGCCGAGAAGAAACGCCTCCGGTGTGCGTTCTTTCAGGTAAGATGTGAAATACCTCTTCCGGGAATGAATTAAAAAGTAGGTTGTGTAATTTGAGTGTGAAGAATCGGGTTGTTGAACTTTTTCAAAATCTTTTTCGGCGGAAATCCAGACAGTTAGAAGTTGTTATTCTCTTTACCAGCGATGTCCATGGCAGTGTCATTTCGTACGATTATGTGCTCGGAAAACCGGTGACCTGGGGGCTGGCACGTGTAGCCACCCTGGTACGCGCTTACCGGGAAAAATACCCTCACGTCATTTTACTGGACAACGGGGATTTTCTTCAGGGCTCGCCACTTAATTAC
>JALWDQ010000567.1:0-3444 GCA_027039625.1 Calditrichia bacterium
GCATTTTTAACGATTTGTTCGGCGTAGGTCTTGAATTCCGGTTGTAATGCTTCTTTAAAAGCCACCGCTTTTGCGGCAATAATGTGCATTAGCGGACCGCCCTGCATACCGGGCATGACGTTGCTGTCAATCACTTCGGAAATCATTTTTACCCGACCGGATTTGGGAGCGACGATTCCCATGTCGTTTTCGCGATCTTTTCCGATTAAAATCATGCCACCCCGGGGGCCACGCAGGGTTTTATGCGTGGTGGTAGTTACCACATCGCAAATGGGAATGGGGCTGGGATGAATACCGGCAGCCACCAAACCGGCTGGGTGAGCAATATCGGCCATGAGGATAGCACCCACTTCATCGGCAATCTGGCGGAATTCTTCGAAAGGATAGAACCGGCTGTAGGCGCTGGCACCTACAATAATCATGCGCGGTTTGTGCTCACGGGCTTTTTTCCAGGCATCATCAATGTCGATGTAACCCGTCTCCCGTTTTACACCGTAGGAAACGATGTGGTACATTTTCCCGGAAAAATTCACCGGACTCCCGTGGGAAAGGTGCCCACCATGAGCCAGATTCATCCCCATCACCGTGTCCCCCGGTTTGCAGAAGGTAAAATAAACGGCCATATTTGCCTGGGTTCCGGAGTGAGGTTGCACGTTGGCGTATTCGGCGCCGAACAATTGTTTGGCACGCTCCCGCGCCAGATTCTCCGCTACATCTACCCACTCGCAGCCTCCGTAATATCGTTTGCCCGGATATCCTTCCGCATATTTGTTAGTGAGTACCGTGCCCGCCGTTTGTAACACGGCTTTGCTCACAAAGTTCTCGGAAGCAATTAGTTCCAGGGTGTTATTTTCCCGCTGAATTTCACCTTTAACCGCCTCGAAAATTTCCGGATCGGTTTGTTTAATGTATTCCAGCATAATTCCTCCGTTTTAATAAAATGAGTGACTTTTTTGTTAAAATAAAAATTGCCGCAGATAAAACAATCCGCGGCAATTTGGTTCTATCAAAAGAGGGAATGTTCAGTTTGTTCCACCATGGGATGTCGCTTATTTATTAATCCACTGGTAACATTTTTCTTTAGGTTTCAGGCGATTCTTGTGCATGAACAGATCTTCTTTGGTCGGAACCAGTGTCTCCAGTTGTTTGATACGGCGCTTGGCATCCGCCGCATAGTTGGGATCCTTGGCGGCTTTTTTCAATTCTTTTTGTTCCATCAGGTACACAATTTTGTCATCGTAAGTCAGTTTATTGTTGCCCCGTTTATCCGAACAGTATTGAATGGCATTTTCGTAAATTTCTGCCATAATGAGGTGAGGCAATCCGTTGCCCGGGTCGATGCGTTCGGCTTTGCGCACATACCGTCGTGCGGTGATAAAATCGTTTAGCCGTCCGTAAACCGAAGCCACCAGACACATCACTTTCACATTCTTCGGTTCAATCTCCAGAATCTTCTTGTAATATTTGAGAGCGGTGGTCAATTTGTTTAAACCTTCGTAACAGCGTCCAAGATATTCCAGAGCCAATGTGTTTTTCGGGTCTTTTTTCAACACGATTTTGAAAGGACGAATGGCATCTTCGTATAAACCGGCCTCGTAAGCTGCTTTTCCGTAACGCATGGCGTTTTCTACAATGGTGGTGTCTTTTTCAAATGTAGATTTGAGAGCTTCGATGGGATCTTCTCCGAAATGTGCCATAATTTCCGCCAGTAATCGCGAAGCTTCCACATCTTGCGGATCCAATTCCACCACTTTTTGCTGCGCCTCAATAGCTTTGGGATCTTCCAATTGATAATAGAGGTAAGCCAGTTTCACCCAGTACGATTTCTGGTTCGGTACCGCTTTCACCAGCGCTTCGTAGTGCGGCACAGCGCAGGCAATTTGCCCCAGGCGGTCGTGCACATAGCCAGCCCAGTAATGGAGGCGAGTATTGTTTGGATATTTTGCCAGTCCTCGATAAGCCACTAATAACACACTATCCGGAAAATTTAGATTGTAATAACAATCCGCTAATTTGGAATACACCACTTTAAATTTACCGGTAGTATCATTCACCAGAATTTTCCAGAAATAGGGAATTGCTCGCTTGTAGTTTTTATATTTGTATTCTTCGCGTGCCAGGCTGTACCAGATTCCCAATTGTTGGGGACCCAGGGAATCGGATTTAAATTTGTCGTAAACTGTCGTAAAACTGTCTGGCTGACATTTTACCGTATCCTGGGCTACTTCCAGATCCTCCAGTTCTTCCGCCTGTGCGTACGAATGATTTTGGAGGGTCAATAGTACACTCAGAACAAGAATAACAAGCACTCCCAAATTCGACCATTTTGTTTTCACCGTATTCCTCCTTTTCTTTTCTCCTGTTGAGGAATTAATATTTTAATTTTTAACGTAATTTCTGAAACCAAAGTTCTCCTGCCGAAACCGAGATTAGAGTTCGGAAGAACGTTTCCTGGGCTACGGTCTTTGCCACTTCTCCCCGGCGTCCCAGAATAAATGCTACATCAACACGTCCTGTTCGATGAGCGAAAGGGATGCCCACACCGGCATGAACTCCGAATTCCCGTACCGAATTATCATCGAATTGGTAGCCAATTTGACTGTAAGAAACACCAACCCGCAGGTCAATCTTTTGAAAAAGACTTTTTGCTTTCTGCTTCCGGTGCGCATGTTCCAGGCCTACCCCCACCGTGTACCAATCTTCTAAAAATGCCAGTTTTGTATCGGTAATATTAAACCCTTCCGACCATTTTTGAAACGAATAATCGGTACTGAATGTCCATTGCTTAGCCAGAGTGTAATTTAAACCTATTCCCCATTGAACAGGTATTGTGCTGTTGGTAGAATATTTTTCCTTAGCATCAGTTAACTGCAAATGGTAAATAGCACTGAATTTTAAATGCGGTTTTAGATCCAGAAACCCACTAATGATTAAGGAATCAAAAGGATTTATAAACATGGAGAAACCCACCGCAGGTCCACGAAAACGATATTCCAGTTTGTAAAATCCGTCGTAATACTCATTGTCATCGAAACTCAGGTTGTAATCATCATTTATTGTTCCAAAAAAGTAATAAAAATTAAATCCCAGACCAACCCTTTTCTCAGGTGCATAGGATAGGGAAAACTGTGCCCGGCTGATATTCCCTTTGTTGTAAATGTATTCATTGAGAGTTCGGGAATCGACTGGGATTTTTTGGGTGTAACTAAAATTAACCATGGTGTACGGTGTGAGGCCAAAACCAAATACCCATTTGTGACGCTGTAAGGGAATGGCCATCTGAAGCCCGGTAAAATTGGCTGTGTGGGTAAACACCTTCTGCCAGCCAAAATCAATTTGATTGACGTCGTATTTCATCAAAACGCTTATCCGTGTTTCATTGATGCCCAGCCAGGTAGCCGTGTTGTAAGGATGAATGGAATAAGGATCCAGTGAGGCTAAACC
>JALWDQ010000568.1:0-1066 GCA_027039625.1 Calditrichia bacterium
CATCAAATCGTAGTGGGCGGTGGGACTGACGCTGGCGTTTCCCCAGCCGTTGAAACTGCCGAGCACAGCCACGGCCGAATCGCCCGAGCCCAGCTCGTGGTAGAAACGAAACGTCACGGGCACCCACGAGCTGTCCCAGGTCGCGTAGGCGAGGGGACGCACGGAACTGGTGGGGTCGTACTGGGCCTGCGCGCCCGAAGCGAACAGAAGGGCGAGGGTTGCCGCCACAACTCTTGCAAAACCGATTCGTTTCATTTCACAAGATCTCTTTGCCGCGGCCGTGGGCCCGGCGCTGGCAGTGTGACTGTGCCATTCACGTTCAGCCGGCCAGCAAGTGAGCCAGCTGGCCGGTACTGGTAACTGCGCTCGAAAGGTTGCCGAGTTCGGGCAACAACGGTAAATTGCCCCAGGGGGGCAAGTCGAACGCGAAGACGTGGATTCACCCGCGGGCAACTTGGCAGTCGCCAACGAAAACTCGTGAGCGGGTGATGAAACACCTCCCAGTCGGTCCTCACAGAGTCGCTACTTCCAGAAAAAGAGCACGCTTTTTCTTAGAGATCGCGCCCCGTTACAAACTCCGTAAGGGACAACGCGTCTTGGGGAAACTCTCTCAAGATCTGCTTGTCAACGGTGATGAGCCGCACTCCCAAATGGCGCGCCAGCGCCACAAACTCGCAGTCGTAAGCAGAGCACAAACTTACTCTCACTAGTTCCAGCACTTCCTTCGAAGCCACTTCGTACTCCATCCCACGCATGAGCGCTGTTGCTTCATCCATGATTGCAAGGGCGTCTTCAAAAGACAAAAAACCCTTCCGAAGATATTGCGAGAGCACGCTACGAAGCTCGCTTCTCCACAACAGCGGTGCTACCCAGTCGTCGTCCTTCAGTAGGGCTTTTTCCGCAAGTTCGGACCACGGACTGGACAGGTAGAGGTAGCCAATGATGTTGGTGTCGACCACAATCACGGCCGTCCAAACTCCTTAGCGGCGTCGAACTCCCGGTCACTGATTGGATGCTGGGCCGTTCTGGCCCTGAACTCGCGTGCTCTCTGCAACCGCTCTTCGGT
>JALWDQ010000569.1:0-3436 GCA_027039625.1 Calditrichia bacterium
CCCTTATGTCTTTATGTCCCTATGTCCCTATGCCCCTATGCCCCTATGCCCCTATGCCCCTATGCTCTATGCTCTATGCTCTATGCTCTATTCCCTATCCCCCAAATCTTCTTCTGTACACTCTGGGTCTACTGTGGTTTCTATCTTTTCCCACTCATCCTGTCAAAAAATTCGTCTTTCCAATTTGGGAAATAATCCCATCATCATTTTCCATCTTTCGAATTCTCCGAGCCTCCTTCTTTCGCTAACCGATGCACTTCCCGGGATTTCCAGAGGTAGTAGATAGCGGGAATCACCACCAGGGTAAGCACCGTGGACGTGACCATTCCTCCCACCATGGGGGCGGCAATGCGCTTCATTACCTGGGAGCCGGTACCGGTTCCCCACAAAATGGGCAACAAACCAGCCATGATGGCGGTAACGGTCATGATTTTGGGCCGCACGCGTTCCACCGCCCCTTCGATAATGGCTTCGTAAAGATCCTTCAGGCTACGCATCTGCCCTTTGAACTTGCGATTGTCGTAAGCATGATCCAGGTAAATAAGCATGACCACGCCCGTTTCGGCGGCTACACCCGCCAGCGCGATGAATCCCACACCCACCGCCACACTGAAGTTGTAGTTGAGCAAATACAGAAACCAGATGCCACCCACCAGAGCAAAGGGAAGGGACAGCATGACAATCAGACTCTCCTGAATATTCTTGAAATTGAAATAGAGCAGCAGGAAGATAATGAGCAGCGTCAGCGGTACCACCACCCGCAGGCGAGCCTGGGCACGCTCCATGTATTCGTACTGGCCACTCCAGACAATGCTGTAACCTTCCGGAAACTTAACCTGGGCATCCACCACTTTTTTGGCATTTTTAACATAGGTGCCCACATCAATCCCTCTCAAATCCACATAAAGCCAGGCGGTACGCTGGGCATTTTCGCTTTTAATGACAGGCGGTCCCTTGTGGATCTTCAGATCCGCCACATAGCTTAAAGGAATCTTGGCACCGGTGGGGGTGGTGATGAGCACCCGCTTTAAATCCGCCAGATTGTCCCGTAATTCCCGGGGGTAACGCACATTCACCGGATAGCGCTCCAGCCCTTCCACCGTCTGGGTGACATTCATGCCCCCGATGGCGGACATGATGACCTCCTGCACATCTCCCACCGTAAGCCCGTAGCGAGCGGCCTCCTCGCGATGAATCTCGAAATCCACATAGTTGCCGCCCACGGTTTTGTCCGGGAAAACGCTCAGGGTGCCTTCCACATTTTTCAGCACCGCGGCAATCTTCTGTCCCAGTTCCGAAAGGGTTTGTAAATCCGGCCCCATGATTTTGATGCCCACCGGGGTTTTAATTCCGGTGGAAAGCATATCGATGCGCGTCTTAATGGGCATGGTCCAGGCGTTGGTTAGTCCCGGGAATTGAATGGCGGCATCCAGCTCCTTTACCAATTTCTCCATGGTCATTCCGGGTCGCCATTCACTCTGGGGCTTCAGGGTGATGGTGGTTTCGATCATGGAAAGCGGCGCCGGATCGGTGGCGGTTTCCGCCCGCCCGATCTTACCAAACACACTCTCCACCTCCGGAAAACTCTTGATAATTTTGTCGATTTGCTGCAGCAGTTCCTTCGCTTTGGTGATGCTGATACCGGGATCGGTGGTGGGCATGTACAACAGATCACCCTCGTTTAACGGCGGCATGAACTCCGAACCGATGTGTTCCACCGGGAAAATGGAGATAATCAGAATCAACAGTGCCACCAGAATGGTTGCCCACTTAAAGCGCAGCACCAGATGAATGATGGGCTGGTAAATTTTAATCAGGAACCGATTGATGGGGTTTTTTCGTTCGGGAATGATTTTCCCGCGCACGAAATAGCCCATGAGTACCGGCACAATGGTGAGCGAGAGCAAGGCGGCGGCAGCCATGGAATAGGTTTTCGTGTAGGCCAGCGGTTTAAACAGACGCCCTTCCTGGGCCTGCAGGGTAAACACGGGAAGGAACGACACCGTGATGATGAGCAGCGAGTAAAAGAGCGCCGGACCCACTTCTTTGGAGGAATCGATGATGATTTGCCAGTGGTCTTTCTTCCCTTTATCCCGCTCGATGTGCTTGTGGGCATTCTCAATCATCACAATGGCGGCATCCACCATTGCACCAATGGCGATGGCAATGCCGCCCAGGGACATGATGTTGGCGTTGATTCCCTGGTAATTCATCACCAGAAAGGCCATCAGAATTCCCATGGGTAGGGTAAAAATAGCCACCAGCGCACTGGGGAAGTGAAGCAAGAAAATGATGGCTACAAGAGCCACGATGAGGCTCTCCTCCAGAAGTTTGTCCCGCAAATTGTCAATGGCTCGTTCAATTAAACCGGAACGGTCGTAAGCAGGTTTAATGGTTACCCCCTCGGGTAAACCTTTTTGCAATTCTTTTAACTTTTCTTTTACGGCATGAATGGTTTTTAAGGCATTCTCTCCGTAGCGCATCACAATGACGCCGCCCACCGTTTCACCCTCGCCGTTCCAGTCTGCAAGCCCGCGACGCAGCTCCGGCCCCAGGTGGACATTGGCAATATGTTTAATCAGAATGGGCGTGCCGTTTCCATCCACCCCTACGGGAATATTCTCCACATCCCGGAGGGACTTGATGTACCCCAGTCCCCGCACCATGAATTCCGTTTCGCCCATTTCCACCAGTCGGCCACCCACGTCGTTATTGCTGCGTTTGATGGCCATTTTTACCCGGGAAAGGGGAATGTTGTAAGCCTGGAGTTTATTGGGATCTACCTCCACCTGGTACTGCTTCACAAATCCCCCGATGCTGGCCACCTCGGCCACACCCGGTACGCTCATCAACCCATAGCGCAGGTACCAGTCCTGAATAGAGCGGAGTTGCTGCAAATCGTATTTGTCCCCGCCATCCAGCACGTATTCGTACACCCAACCCACTCCCGTGGCGTCGGGGCCCAGGGTGGGAGTGACTCCCTGGGGCAGGCGTCCGGTCACGTAATTCAGATATTCCAGCACCCGGCTGCGCGCCCAGTACAAATCGGTTCCATCTTCGAAAATGATGTACACAAAAGAGAGACCGAAGAAGGAATACCCGCGTACTGTTTTGGCATAGGGCACGGCCAGCATGGCGCTGGTCAGCGGGTAGGTCACCTGATCTTCCACCACCTGAGGTGCCTGACCGGGATATTCGGTAAGAATAATTACCTGCACATCGCTCAAATCCGGTATGGCATCCACCGGCGTTTGCAGGGTCACTAAAATGCCTGCTATCCCAATCAGTACGGTAAAAATAATAATTAAAAAACGGTTATTGACAGAAGCTTCTATAATTTTTTTCAGCATCGTTTATCCCTGTTTTCCTGTTTGCATCCTCACCTATTTTTCAAATTTCTCTGATTCTCTAACACTACTACCGATAAAGATTCACT
>JALWDQ010000570.1:0-1066 GCA_027039625.1 Calditrichia bacterium
TCTAGCCGGGGGACTTCATCCCCCGGCGCTGGCGGCGGGCGCGAAGCGCCCCGTTAATGAATGGATTATTTTAACTTTCCAACTCATTTGGGACACACCCAAATCCTTTCACCATCTCTGGAGACGATCATGCGTTACATCCTCTTATTACTTCTCATCGGAATCTTGCTCGTCGCACTGCTGGCCGCCTGCGTGCCCCGCCCGCCCCTGGTCGCCACGCCCACCATCGATAGCGCAAAACTGGCCAACCCCGCCTCGGAATACTGCATCCAGCAGGGGCACAAGTTGGAGATGCGCAAGGACGCCCAGGGGAATGAGTATGGCGTTTGCATATTCGAGGATGGCAGTGAATGCGATGAGTGGGCTTTCTTTCGCGGCGAATGCGGCATGGATAAGGAAAACAAACTGAGTTTGAATGTGGTGCAGGCGGCCGGATTGGATCGCACCGTTCAGATCGATGTGCTCGCGCCCAAAACGTCCTCGGTGGACCCGGACGCTTCGCGTGAACCCCGGCAGCCGGGCATGGAGACGCTCTTCTCTGTCACCGATTCGAAGGCGATTCAGGCGCTGGTTGCGCCGCTGGACGCCGCGCTGCCGCTTGTTCCGCCCCTGCGTTGCCCCGCCTCCTACGCATTGCAATTTCATCTCGAAAACGGCGATGTGCAAACGTTCAATCTGGGGCTGTGTGGCCTGTATGGCGAGCAAAACTACTGGCAGGGGATGACCATTCGCCCGCCCGAGGATTTTGTCAGGCAGTTCAACGCACTTCTCGACGAGGCGGGCATCCCGCACTGACGCGCCCCGGCGGGCGTCGGCGGCGGGAATGATTGCGCCCGAACGCCCGCAGCGATTCACCGCGCGGCCAGCACGAAGCGGACCGCGTCCTCGGGATCGCTGGCCCGATAGACGCCGTCGATCTCCCATGTCTGCAATCCGGCCACGCGCTGCCCCCATTTCAACGCCAGTGCGATCTCCGAAAGCGTGCCGTAGCCGCCGCCGATGGCGATGACGCCCGCGCCGGCCCGGGCGACCAGGGCGTTGCGGGCCTCGCCCAATCCGGTGGGGA
>JALWDQ010000571.1:0-1065 GCA_027039625.1 Calditrichia bacterium
CGCGTCGTTCCAGAAGAGCACGCGCGAGGCGCCAGTTTCCATGTCCCAAGCCCGGATGGTGCGGTCATCAGACCCGCTGACAAGGGTGCGGTCGTCCGGGCTCACCGCCACGGCCCTGACCCAATCGGTATGGCCCTCCAGGGAGCGGAGCAGGCGGCCCGAAGCCGCGTCCCAGAGCTTGACCGTACGATCTCTTGAGCCGCTGACGATGGTGCGGCCGTCCGGACTCACTGCCACGGCATTCACTTCATCGGTATGGCCCTCCAGGGAGCGGAGCAGCCGGCCCGAAGCCGCGTCCCAGAGCCTGACCGTGCGGTCATCGGAGCCGCTGACAATGGTGCGGCCGTCCGGGCTCACCCTCACGGCATTCACGTCATTAGTATGCCTCTGGAGGGAGCGCAGCAGCCGGCCCGAAGCCGCGTCCCAGAGCTTGACCGTACCATCTGAGGAGCCGCTGACAATGGTGCGGCCGTCGGGGCTCAGCGCCACGGCCAGCACATATCTGGTATGGCCCTCCAAAGTGCGTATAAGGCGGCCCGAGACCGCCTCCCACAGCCGCACTGTGCGGTCATCGGAGCCACTGACGATGGTGCGGCCGTCCGGGCTCACCGCCACAGCATTGACCCAACCGGTATGGCCCTCCAGGGAGCGGAGCAGCCGGCCCGAGGCCGCGTCCCAGAGCCTGACCGTGCGGTCATCGGAGCCGCTGACGATGGTGCGGCCGTCCGGGCTCACCGCCACGGCCCTGACCCAAACGGTATGGCCCTCGAGGGAGCGGAGCAGCCGGCCCGAGGCCGCGTCCCAGAGCCTGACCGTGCGGTCTGAGGAGCCGCTGACAATGGTGCGGCCGTCGGGACTCACCGCCACGGCCAACACAGATCCTGTATGGCCCTCCAGGGAGCGGAGCAGCCGGCCCGACGCCGCGTCCCAGAGCTTGACCGTGCGGTCTGAGGAGCCGCTGACGAGGGTGCGGCCGTCGGGACTCACCGCCACGGCCAACACAGATCCTGTATGGCCCTCCAGGGAGCGGAGCAGCCGGCCCGACGCCGCGTCCCACAGCTTGAC
>JALWDQ010000572.1:0-1065 GCA_027039625.1 Calditrichia bacterium
GGTATCCGACTATATCTTTAGTTTTAAACAAATACTATGAGTGGCAATATGCATGACATTGTTAAAATATAATTTTGATTTTCGTTTTTACACAGCCTCCTTCAACCATGGGAATGAAAATCCCCCACGCTCCGTTTTAGTCCCAGAGGGACGACAGAATAATTATATGTTTCAGGTTTCAATAGATGAAATAATTTTTACAAAATCAGTAATATTATAATATCACAGAGGATAACGAAATCAGGTATAGGTCCTCAATAAATACCTGGAAAACTTGTCCCGTTGTTGTTTTCCGGCATATCCAAATTTCTCTTTGGGGATCCTCCAAAGCAGTATCCAAAGGTGGTAAGGATTCCTTTGGAGAGTCCTACGAATATGTGAATATTCGGAGTCTGTTCCCTTTCAGTTTCCTTTGCGTTTAAACGGATAAAAAGACTAACCGCGAAGGATGCGACAAAAGCGCAGAGTTCGCCAGGGGGTAATATCTGATTAAATTAATCCCTGGAATGTTCGTAATATTTCCTGGTTTGAAGAGAATTTTGAATTTGTGATTTGTTAATTGAAATATGTATTATGATCGCGCTTTGCGCATCCTCGGCTATTTCTGCGGTTAATTTGTTTTTTTCCATTTATTCATTTCACTAACAGCATCTTTCGAGCAGTGGAAAATTTCCCAACCGTTAATTTGTACCAGTAAATCCCACTGGCATACTCCTGCCCGTTCCATTGCACCTGATGGTGCCCAGCTGGTAGTCGGGAATCAACCAGATTGGCAATTGCTCTGCCCATCACATCGTACACGGTTATGTTTACTTTTTGGGCAGCGGGAAGGGTGAATTCAATGGTAGTCACCGGATTAAATGGATTTGGGTAATTCTGAAGAAGCACCGGTCTCCGGGGTAAGCTGCCTTTGTCTGTCATTGGGTCTTCTAATGAACCAGGAGGGGGAAATCCTTTTGCCTCGGCAAAATAATACCACTGTACATGGTCGGCCAGTAACTCCGGTGGCAGAACGGTGGGACGGCTCAAATCGGCGATCTGGTACATAATGAATGTTTTCCCGTT
>JALWDQ010000573.1:0-1063 GCA_027039625.1 Calditrichia bacterium
CCCGGGTGTATCTGAAATCCACCGAGCAGGTTCCGGCAGATAATCCCGAGATTCAAAAGCTCAGCACCCGGCTAACTCAAAAAGCACAAAACGAACTGGAAGCCGTTCGGGCAGTACTGCACTATGTCAACGACCATCTGCATTACGTCTTGATGCCCAAGCAATTCGATGCGTTGTATTCCCTGCACACAGGCAAAGGTAATTGCCAGAACTATTCCCACCTGGCAGCGGCATTACTGCGCGCGGCCGGTATTCCCGCCCGAATTGTAAACGGCATCACCCTGAAAAAATCGTACGATCTGGATATTGGGCAGGCCATCTACACCTTCGATATGGCCCAGGGACGCCATTCCTGGATCGAAGTCTTTTTCCCCGATGTGGGCTGGCTTCCCTTCGATCCCCAGCAAACCGAATTTTTCGTAAGCAATCGGTATCTGCGAATTGAGGTAGGGCTGGATAATCAGGAGACCATTCAGGACGGACTGGTGCGCTGGTCGCAATCCAGCGGCAGCGAGAAGCAAAGCCCCCAACTGGAAGAAGCCATCGAAGCCAATTTTGTACAGGATGATGTGCAGCTAAAATGCGAAAAAATTGTAGAGGGTCCGTCCAGTTTGTTTCTCTCTCCCATGCTGGCACCAACGGTTATCGCTGCTACCCCGCCACCACCGCCTGAACCTCCGAAACCCAAGCCAGGAGAAATTCCCGAAGACCTGGCACGGCTGACCTACAATTATCCCCTCACGCTGGGGAATCTGGATTTCCCCCGGAATTTCGATTTCCTTCGGGCGCGCTTGTACCAGAGTGGGGATTCGGAATCCGAGGAACTAAAACGCAACTTCATTGTGGAAACCGCCGAGTACGTCACCGGCAAAGAGCAGTTTGCACAAATGTTTGTTCTAGAAGAACCGATGATTTTGCGCAGCATCAGTCTGGCTCTGCACTCCTTTGGAGGCAGTGGAAAATTGTGGCTTGAGCTGAGTGAAGATCAGGGTGGAAAGCCTGGGGAGACTGCTGCCCGCAGCCGAAAAATCTCTTTGCGTGAAATTCCCAACCTCCCCGGATA
>JALWDQ010000574.1:0-3428 GCA_027039625.1 Calditrichia bacterium
TATTTTAGAGGAATTGGTTCAGGTGGAACAAGCCTGTGCCGAAGCGTTTAACCGCAAAGATATTCCCGCGATCTTACAGCATTTTGATGATGCTATCATGGGATTTTCTTCCACCCGACATACTCGTTTCTATGGTAAAGAAGAATTGCAGAAGACGTTTGAATACTACCTTTCGGAAGCGGAACAGGTTTCCTATGAATTTAGCGAGGCAGAAGCTACGGAAATGGGGGATGTAGCCATTCTAACCTTCTACTGGAAAGTGACCCTGAAAAGTGGGGACAAGACCACCGAAATTCCTGGGAGAGGCACCCATGTTTTCCGGAAAACGGAAGATGGGTGGAAGATTGTTCACGAACATTTTTCCCGGGCGCACTAATCATTTTTCGCCCAGAATTTTAACCGAACGAATGTTAATCCGGTGAAGACTGATTCTCCTTTTCACAAGATTCTGATTGTTCAGACGGCTTTTATTGGCGATGTGGTGCTCACGCTCCCGCTGGTTCAGGAACTGGCCAACCGTTACCCGAAAAGCGAAATTCATTTTCTGGCTATTCCAACTTCCCGGAATTTACTGGAGACGGTGCCGGAGATTCATCGCCTCTGGATTCTGGACAAACGGAACCGGGATAAAGGGGTTGTTCCATTTCTGAAATTCGTTGCCAGACTTCGCGAAGAACATTTCCAGGTAGCTCTACTTCCACATCGCTCTTTTCGCAGTGCTTTTCTGGCGTATCAGGCCCGGATTCCCCGAAGAATTGGATTTTCCACGGGGAGTGGTGCGTTTCTGTATTCCGATAAGGTTCCATATCAACAGCACATTCACGAGATTGAGCGCAATCTGAGTTTGCTGGAACCGCTGGGATATCGGTCTAACCATAAAGTTTTCCCCCGTTTGTATCCCACATCCAGCGATCGGGAGAGAGTGGATTCCTGGCTAAAGGAAAAGGGCATTAGCCCGGCAGAGCAGTTAGCAATATTGGCGCCAGGGTCTATCTGGCCAACCAAACGTTGGCCAGCTGCCTATTGGGGAAAACTGATTCTTTTACTTGAAAAAATTGGGGTACGGTCGATAATAATCGGTTCGAAAGATGACCGATTTTTATTAAAGGCAATTCAGGAAAGTGCGGAAGGTCATAGAATTCTGGAGTGTATGGGTTATTTTACTTTGCGTCAAACGGCAGAGCTGATGTCTCGAGCCTGCTTGGTTGTCAGTAACGATAGTGCTCCCACCCATCTGGGAGTCGCCATGCGCGTTCCCGTGTTAACGATTTTTGGTCCAACCGTACCCAGATTTGGATTTTACCCCTATGGGGAAAACGATCGAATTGCCGAGATTACCGGGTTATCCTGTCGCCCTTGTGGAATTCACGGGGGAAGGAAATGCCCGGAAAAACATTTTAAATGTATGCGGGATTTACACCCGGAGCGGGTATTCAAAATAGCGCAAGAGATGATCTATGAAAATTGTGAACATTGATCCGTTCCAACCGGAGCCGGAGATTGTACAGCAGGCAGCCGAGCTGATTCGTCAGGGTGAAATCATCTGTCATCCAACCGAAACAGTGTACGGTCTGGCAGGGGATTATCTAAATGAAGAAGCTCTACACGCGGTTTTTCGATTGAAACAGCGGAAACCGGTGCAGCCGTTTTCCATTCTGGTGGATTCGGTGGAGAGAATGCTGGAAATCTCGGGTGTTGCACTAACCTGGGTGCAGCAGTTTCTGGAGGAAATTTTTCCGGACGCCATTACCATTTTATTACCCCGGCAACGGAAGCTCCCCATCGCTTACTGGAATCAGTTCGATTATCTGGGATTTCGCTACCCCAACCATCCTCTGTCTGTGGAATTGGTAAGAGTTGCGGGAACTCCGGTAATTACTACCAGTGCTAATTTGAGTGGCCAGAGGGCTCCGGAACGGGTCATGGACATTCCCGAAAGTATTTTAGACGGTGTTGCTCTGGTATTGGACGGAGGCGAAACCATTTACAAAACACCCTCCACCATCATCCAACTTGATGTGGAAAAACGAGAGCTTCGTTCCCTCCGAGCTGGAGCAATTCCCTGGAAAATTATTCAAAATCAGTTTGATTACATACTTTCACGAATTAAATTATAGCTCATAAAAAATTGGGGAGTTATGTTCAGGGTACTGTTTGTTTGTACGGCAAACGTTTGCCGAAGCCCATTAGCGGAGGCAATTTTTAATAGAAAGGTGCTGGAAGCCGGGGTTGAAGACCGCATCTGGAGTACTTCAACCGGAACCTGGGCTGCCGAAGGAGTACCTGCGTCCTCTATGACCAAATTAGTCGCTATGGAAAATGGGTTAAATCTGGAAACCCATCGTTCCACTGCGATTACCCTGGAAATGATTAAAACCAACGATTTAATCCTGTGTATGACCCCGGTGCACAAAAAAGACCTCCTGGAAATTTTTCCGCATCTAAAACACAAAATCTTTACCTTGCGAGAATTTGGCCGAAAGAAACCACCTGCCAAAGAAGCTATCGACGACCCGATTGGAATGAATTTAAATTTCTACCGCCGCATCTTCCGGGAAATTTCGGATGAGATTGATCGCATCTGGGATATTGTTCTGGAAATGAGCCGTCAGAAGGAAATCAGAGAAAGAGAAGCACGAGCAGCCGTAAGGCAATCCCCAACGGATTAATTAACGCAAACCGGAAGTAAAGCGGATGCAATTTTTATTGTGCTGGTAATATTCGCTGCAACTATTTCAGAAACAGGCAGATGGTTTATTGAGAAGGAAATGTGTAAAAACAATACCGGTCGATGTTTTAAACGCATTTGATTTGATTCAATCCGGATGAACATTTAACCGGGATAACTGAAAAAAGAAACCACTTCCAAATTCTTCATTCGCTCCGGGAACTACCGGAAAAACGATTTAATACAAAAATTAAAATGATGTTTCCTTTCCTTCACAAACCCTTCGTATTTTAGCATTTTAGTGAAAAATGTTGATTTCTCTGATGAAACGAGTGCTGAAATTTTTCTTCTTTCTGCTTATGTTCCTGTGGCTCCCGGGTATGGTGATGCAGCTTCCGGATGTTTTTCGTTCAATGCTTCCGCTAAAAACTCCCACAAAGATGTTTATTGCCGGTGGAGCGCTTTATTTGCTGGCGGAATGGGCTTATTTCTCTCGCAAGGGTCGTTTTTGGCCCACTTTAATCCACGAAATCAATCACGCCATATTTGCGGCTTTATTTTTTCAACCGGTGCACAGGCTGCATGCTACCAGTCAGCGAGGAGGCCAAATTGTAGTAGAAGGAGGGAACTTCGTAATTGCGCTGGCTCCGTATTCCTTTCCTTTTTTCAGCCTGTTGTTTCTGTCGATTATGCCTTTTCTACAACCGGCATATCGCATTTACCCGGCAGCTCTGGTGGGATTTACCTATTTCTTTCATCT
>JALWDQ010000575.1:0-2538 GCA_027039625.1 Calditrichia bacterium
TTTCGTTGTACAGGGTGATGTAGTAAAAAATCCGTTCCTGTTCCTGATACATGCGTCGGATTCCATCCCGGATGATGACAGCGGTTTCGTAGGCGAAAGCAGGGTCGTAGGCTTTGAGTGTAGGAATAGTCATCGCCAGCAGGTGGCTATACCCGTCCTGATGCTGCAATCCCTCGCCTGCCAGTGTAGTGCGTCCCGCGGTGCCACCCATTAAAAATCCCCGAACCTGCATATCCGCCGCAGCCCAGGCCAGGTCTCCCACCCGTTGCAATCCAAACATGGAATAGAAAATGAAAAAAGGAATGGTGTTCACCCCGTAATTGGAATAAGCCGTACCTGCGGCAATAAAGGAGGACATGGCGCCAGCCTCGGTAATTCCTTCTTCCAGAATCTGGCCATTCTGAGCCTCTTTGTAATATAGCAAACTGTCTTTATCGACGGGTTCGTAGAGTTGTCCTGTGTGGGAATAAATGCCCACCTGCCGGAAAAGTGCTTCCATTCCAAAAGTGCGGGCTTCGTCGGGAACGATGGGAACCACCAATTTCCCCAGATTTTTGTCCCGGAGCAATTTGTTAAGCATGCGCACAAACGCCATGGTAGTCGATACTTCCCGACCGTTGGTGCCTTCCAGAAATTCCTGAAACAGCTCCCGGGAAGGCGGAGTAAGCGGCTCGGATTTTACCCGGCGTGTGGGGAGGTAACCACCCAGTTGCTTCCGCCGTTCCTGGAGGTACTTCATTTCCGGACTGTCTTCAGGCGGTTTGTAGAACGGGATGGTGTCTATCTCCTGGTCCGAAATGGGAATCCCGAAGCGGGTGCGGAATTCGCGTAATTCCTGCTCGTTCAATTTCTTCTGCTGGTGGGTGATATTTTTTCCCTCTCCGGCTTCCCCCATTCCATAACCTTTAACCGTGCGCGCCAGAATAACCGTTGGTGCACCTTTGTGATTCACTGCCGCATGGTACGCGGCGTACACTTTTTCCGGATCATGTCCACCCAGCCGTAGCTTTTCCAGTTGTTCATCGGACATGTTTTTTACCAGTTCCAGCAGTTCCGGGTATTTACCGAAGAAGTGTTTTCGGATGTACGCACCACCTTTCACGGCGTAGTTCTGATATTCTCCATCCACCACTTCTCCCATGCGTTTTACCAGCAAACCGGATTGATCTTCCTTGAGAAGGCGATCCCAGTCGCTGCCCCAGATGACTTTAATCACGTTCCAGCCCGCTCCACGGAAGACGGTTTCCAGCTCCTGAATAATTTTCCCATTCCCCCGCACCGGACCATCCAGCCGCTGCAGGTTGCAATTGATGACGAAAATCAGATTATCCAGCTTCTCCCGGGCAGCCAGAGCAATAGCCCCCAGGGTTTCCGGTTCGTCTGTTTCGCCATCTCCCAGAAAAGCCCAGATTTTAGCATCGTCCCTGGGGATGAGTCCCCGGTCTTCCAGATAGCGTTTAAAACGGGCCTGATAAATCGCCTGGATAGGCCCCAGACCCATGCTCACCGTGGCAAACTGCCAGAAGGTTGGGAAAAGGTAAGGGTGGGGATAAGAAGGAAGTCCGCCGCCCACGTGCATTTCGTGACGGAAATTCTTGAGGTGTTCCACCGAAAGCCGCCCTTCCAGAAAAGCGCGGGCATAAATTCCCGGAGAGGCGTGCCCCTGAAAGTACACCAGATCGCCGGAAAAATTTTCCGAAGGTGCCCGGAAGAAGTGGTTGAAGCCCACTTCGTAAAGGGTGGCTGCCGAAGCGTAAGTGGAAATATGCCCACCAATGCCACTCTCTTCCCGGTTAGCCCGTACCACCATCGCCATGGCGTTCCAGCGAATGATGCTCTTGATGCGCCGCTCAATTTCCCGGCTGCCAGGGAAAGGGGGCTGTTCTTCTACCGGGATGGTGTTGATGTAGGGAGTATTGGCGGTGAACGGGAGTTTAATGCCAGCGGAATAGCTGCGTTGTTGCAATTCCTGCAAAATGCGTTTCACCTGCTCGGGTCCCTCGCGCTCAATCACCTCATCTAAGGATTCCAGCCACTCCCGAATTTCCAGTTCGGCATCGTTTAAATCATTAATTCTATCATAATTGCTTCTATTTGTCATCGGTGAGTCCTTTCTTTGTTTATTCGTTCCTGAACTTAAGAAGGTAAGATGATATTGTTCATGAATTGTTACGGAATGCAACTCTTTTTTCTTTTTATGAAGGGGTGGGTGAACCATGCGAAATTGCTGTTCGTTCATCCGGTGCTCCCTGTTCGGTGGTGCTTCATTCCCGATGCTCTTTTACTCATATGGTGAGAGGAGGCGAAGAGTCTCTGACACCTCACGTCATCTCTAAACGAGATTCTTCATCTTGTAGCTGGCGGGATTCAAAATGACAGCGCCGCCCCCTCCCTGGCATTCTAAGCGGAGCGTCAGCGGAACGAGAAATCTCTAAAAAATGCGCATGATTTTATCTAAACGCAAAGAACGCAACGGTGGCGCGATGGGCGCAAAGGATTTCGTTTTAAATTTTCCATTTTTCATTTCAAATGGGAAAT
>JALWDQ010000575.1:2548-3428 GCA_027039625.1 Calditrichia bacterium
ATCTTTCACCCGCCTGCGGCGGGGTTCAGAATGACGAAACCGTCACCCCTGGTATTCTGAGCGGAGCGCCAGCGAAGCGAAGAATCTCTTCAGTATTGCATGGAATGTTTCTTATTCGGATAAAGATAATGCGGCTGAAAATGTGTACTAAAAAAGGGTAAATTCCAAATTCCAAATCCCAAATCACAAGCAACAAAAAAACAAACTACAGATCACAAAATCCACATTCCAAATGGTTTGGTAGATTTTTTAATCAATCTAAATTATTTTCATTCGTGCTTATTCGTGTTATTCGTGGTTTAATGCCAAACGATTTTGAAAAGTGTTGTGTTATGCAGACAAAGATGAGTCCAGAGACGGTAACACTTTCGTTGGGGATGAATGCTGCTTCGCAGCATAACGCCTCGGGAGAGGCACGCTACAAAAGGCAAAATTCCAAATTTCAAATTCCAAATCCCAAATTCCTAATCCTAAAAAATAATTATTTTTGATTCGTGTTCATTCGTTTGATTCGTGGGCAAATATCAATTCTTTTGATTCGTGTTAAAATCTTTCGTCTTGCATCTTTTTTAATGCTAACGTTAATTTGGCAGCTATGGAAAAGATTTTAATTAGTGCCTGTTTGCTGGGAGAGAAGGTGCGGTACGATGGTGGGGAGAACCGGTTGGAATCGGAGATTCTGGAACGCTGGCAACAGGAGGGGCGGTTGGTGGCAGTGTGTCCGGAAGTGGAAGGAGGATTGCCTACACCGCGTCCCCCGGCAGAAATTGTTTCCGGGGACGGGGAAGATGTATTGCGCGAACGAGCCTGGTTGGTGAACAATCGGGGGATTGAGGTAACGGAACATTTTTTACGCGGGGCCGATCGTGCCCTCCAGCTG
>JALWDQ010000576.1:0-3426 GCA_027039625.1 Calditrichia bacterium
GACGGTGCTAAAATTACAAAACGTACAGCATATTCATACCCGCTTCCGGGGGGAGTTAAAGAAAGGTGTGGGAGTGGCTAAATTGCTGGCGGAATTACATCCCACGCCTGCCGTGGCCGGTTTACCACGGGGCGTAGCTATGGAAGTCATTTCCCGTCTGGAAGGGTTCGACCGGGGATGGTATGCGGGACCGGTGGGATGGATGAGTCGCGACTCTGCCGAATTTGCCGTGGCCATCCGCTCGGCCCTGGTGCGCGGAAATAGCCTTACCCTATTTGCAGGGGCAGGTATTGTGGAAGGATCCATCCCCGCTCAGGAATGGATGGAAACCGAAAGTAAATTGCTCAATTTTACCCGCCTCCTCCAGCAGAACGATTAATACACCTCCTCATTTTTCATTTTTCATTTCAATCGGATTCCCGGGATACACTTCACATCAAAGGGAAATCAAAACTCTTAACCGAGGTAAAAACAACAGGAAAAGCTTTCTCTAAAATCCGTAAATGGTGAATCCTCCATCCACCGCCAGAATTTGCCCGGTGATGTAGGAAGCGGCTGGCATGCACAGGAAGGCTACCGCTGCGGCCACTTCTTCCGGCTCGGCAACCCGTCCCATGGGACTCCGATCCAGCACCTCCTTCAAATACTGAGGATCTTTAAACCGGGACTGCGCCAGCGGAGTGTTAGTGTACCAGGGAGCCACCAGATTCACTCGAATGCCTTCCTTAGCCCAGTCCACCGCCAGATTGCGCGTGAGCTGCACCAGCGCGGCTTTGCTCATGCCATAGGGTGCTCCGCTGCGAATGTGCACCAATCCCCCAACCGAGCCAATAAAGACCACGGAGGCATCACCGGTCTTTTTCATCAACGGGTACGCTTTTCGGGTTAAATCGAAGGCAGAATACATGTTGGTTTCCAGAATAAACCGCACTTCCTCGTCGGTATATTCCATAATTTTCTTTTTGATGTTGGTACCGGCATTATTGACCAGAATGTGCAGATGAGGGGAGAGGCGGGCAAATTCTTCCATGATACGAGCCCGATCCGGGGGCTGGCTGACATCGGCTGTAATTCCGTGAGACGCCCACCCTTTTTCCTGCCACTGAGCGACGGCTTGTTCCACATCCGATGCGGTACGGGCAACAATGGTCACTTCTGCTCCCCGCTCCAGCAGGGTTTCGGCTATGGCACGTCCAATCCCTTTCGTTCCCCCGGTTACCAGCGCCGTTCTACCATCCAATCGCCATTTGTCCTGCATGGTTCCTCCAGATTTCGGTTTTCTCTTTGGATGCTTCCCCCGGGGAAGAGTTACTATTTCCCGCCGGGAAATTTCGCTCCTATTATCCGACTAAAGACAGCGCTTTGTTTGCGCATTCGGGAGCAAAGAGATTCCCAACAACTAGCTCATAAAACAATACATTATTTCAATCGAGGTTTAAAAAATATTTCGGGGAAAAACAAATCTACACCGGCAGGAATTATCCGGAATGAGTTGGTGGCATTTCCTTGCGGCGAATCAGCCCTTCGTTGGTGCAGCGATTACATTCAAACTGCAGGGTGATGTGGGCAATGTTGAATTTCTCCTGCAACAGATGTTCAATCTTCTCGCGCAGGGCTTCGCTCTCGCTAATGAGCATATCGCGCACGTTCACGTGGGCTTCCAGATGCACATCGTTCTCCCCTACCATCCACACGTGGATGTGGTGAATATCCTGCACATCCTCCAGCGCTTCCACTGCCTCCTTCACCGCTTCCAGCGAGAGATCCGTGGGAGCACCTTCCATCAGTACATGGACCGCCTCTGCCACAATCCGAAAGCTCTCCCGCAAAATGTACAGTCCAATTAGAATGGTGAGTACGGGATCCACCCAGGTGATGTTCCAGAGGATAATGGCAACGCCGCCCAGCACCACCCCTACCGAGGAGATGGCATCGCTTAACAGATGCAAATAAGCAGAACGGATGTTCATGCTATGCCGGGAATCCCGATGCAACAGGATCGTGCCCAGCACATTAGCCACCAATCCCACCAGCGCCACAATGGTCATCATTTGTCCCCGGATGGGCTGGGGATACCAGAAACGCAGCAGGGATTCGTAAAACAGGTAAATGGAGATGACAATTAGCACTGAGGAATTGATGATTGCTGCCAGGATTTCGGCCCGTTTTAATCCAAAAGTATGGCGATAGGAAAAATCCCGCTGTTTGAGGCGCAGAGCGATGTAGCTAATGATGACGGAGATGCCGTCGCTGAAATTGTGCAGCGCATCGGAAATCAGTGCCAGACTTCCGGAGAGAATGCCGCCCACCACCTCGGTGATGGTAATCAGAAAATTCAATCCCATGGTCAGGAAAAGACGCCTGCCCACAGAGGAAATGTCCGGTGTGTGTTGGTGATGATGATGCGCCACAAGGAACTCCGTGGAATTTTAATGAAGGGAGGTTGTTTCCTCCTGCTGCGCGCTGCTTACCTCCATTCCGCTACCCGCACAAAGATGAAGCGGATTTGCCAATGAATTCGGAGGCAATATGAAAGTACAGGGACCCATCGATTAATCGGTACGTTCGTCGGCTAAATTGCGAATTTTACCTTCCACATAAGCGGTTACGGCTTCTTCCACACTCTCGTAATCGGTTAACACAACTTCCAGGCCTGCCTGGCGGAACTGCTCGTAAGCACCGCGTCCCATGCCTCCCGCAATCAGCACATCACAATCGGCAATTTGCTGTGCCATTAACTGATGTTTAGCCCGGGCATCGGCACCGTATCCGTGCCCCCGGGAATGGTCTTCTTCTTCATGTCCCTCGCTTACTGGCGGCTGGTAACCATGGTGCCCGATAGTCCGGGGACGCATTTCCGTATGCAAGTACTCCCCGTTTTCTACCGTGTAAATTTTGTAATACCGCGAGCGCCCAAAATGCTGACTTACATAATCTCCGTCATCCGTAACCACGGCAATTTTCATAACAAAAGCTCCCTGCATTTTTTTCGGAACGAAAAATAACTGGGGCGGAATCTCAATTTCAAGAGAAAATAAAAATCGTGCCGGGGAATATCGGAATGCAAAATTTTCCGGCATGTCCACGTTTTTCATTGCATTCTCTGCGCACCCTCCGGTTATGTTTATATAACCGCAAAGTGCGCCAGAAAAGCGCAAAGTTCGCAAAGGGTTACATTTTAATTTCCCTATTTAAAAACCGCAGCGTCCGAAGGTCCACAGGTTTCCTTTGGGAGACCCAACGATTGCAGTAAAAATTCAAATTCCAAATAACAAATCCCAAGTAACAAATTCAAAAATCCAGATCCCAAATCTCAAACAACAAGCATCAAATTCCAAATTTCAAATGATTAAGAGAATTTTTACACAACCTAATTATTTCTTTGTTTTTCATTCGTGATTATTCGTGTGATTCGTGGTTAATAAT
>JALWDQ010000577.1:0-3426 GCA_027039625.1 Calditrichia bacterium
GCGCCGTGCGCCCCGTATGCGGAGATGGGATGGAAACTGGGCCCCTGGTAGTTTTCCTGCTCCCGGCGAAATTTCTCAGCCTGCTCGGCAGCGCTGATTTCAGTAACCCCACCGGCAGGAACAGCCTGTTCCAGCCAGTGTAAAAATTTAACCATTGCCACACCATCCCGCACATGTGCCTGGCGAAATCCCTCAATCTCGGTCTCATTTTTAATGGCTTTGAACCAGGTAATGGGACTGTCTTTAAAGAGAAGTTCCGCACCATTTTGTAACACATCCACCACCCAGCGACTGACTGTTGCGGCATCCAGCCACACCCGCGTTTTCTGGTGGGCTAACTGCTCCAGATGCGTTTTGAAATCCTCGTACGGAAATATCTCCACCTGCCCTTCCAGATGTTTCCGCAACTCTTCCGTCACCTTGTAGGAAGGAATAAACAGCCGGGCGTCTTTTTCGGTGACGATGGCGTAGGAGATAACTACCGGATTGTATTCCACATCGTTTCCCCGGATATTCAGCAGCCAGGCGATGGCATCCAGAGTGGTGACCACATGGGCATTGGCACGCACCTCGGCCATTTTTTCACGCACCCGGTTCAGTTTGCTTTCCACCGTTTCCCCGGCAAACCGGAGGGGATGGGGTCGGGCGGGCGCCCGGGGGAATTCCGGACGATCTTCCCAGATGGCATCCACCAGATTATCCTCGATGGATTTGAGGGACAATCCCCGGGTGCGAAGCTCCTTCTCCAGCTTCTCCGCTTCTTTGTGGGAAAACAAGCGGGGGTCAATCCCCACCGCATCTCCCGGTTGCAGCACCGAGCCCAACCAGGCGGGAATATCCGGTGTTTCCGGTAAACCGATTTTAAACAAACGAATGCCGGTACCCTGTAGTTGCTCTTCCGCCTGTAAAAAGTAGCGGGAATCGGTCCACAGGCCCGCTTCCTGTAAGGTAATCACCAGCTCCCCCGCCGATCCGGTAAAACCGCTCAACCACTGCCGCCGCTGCCAGCAAGCCGGGACGTACTCACTGCCATGGGGATCGGTACTGGGTACCAGGTAAGCCTGAATCTTATGCTGCTCCATGAGGTGTCGTAAAGCTTGCAACCGTTCGGGAATCATTATAAGCTCCTTCATTAAAATCTGTTGTTTAACTGGCAAAACTGTTTCATTTTGAATAAACGTCCTTTAAAGGGAACCAGAATCAGGGAAAGATCGCGCCGGAACAAAGCAGCAAGAACGTTTCCTGTCCGGTCTTAATCTTCCCTTTCTCCTGGTAACTGCTTCCGGAATATAATAAGGAAAGGGGGCGAGAAAAATTCATTCCCAACTTTCTAAGGAAGTTCGAAATGCTGGTACAAACGGAAAGAAAAACATCTTGATTTCATTAAGAAAGAAATCTAAATTTGGTGTTTGAAGAATTGGGCCCATAGCTCAGTTGGTTAGAGCAGTCGACTCATAATCGACTGGTCCCAGGTTCGAGTCCTGGTGGGCCCACAAACACAGGAGGATGTTCTTGAAAGTCCAGGCAGGAATCGGAAAAACGATTTCTATTCTTTTAAACATTTTGTAATAACCAGATGCACTCACCACCAGATGAGTGCATTTTTTTTATCTCAAAATTCATAAGGAGGTCAAATTGAAAAAAGTTGTGGAACGTTTGGTCAAACTGCAGGAGATCGATACTCATTTTGACGACTTGCAACTGCAGAAGGGTGATTTACCCATGATGATTGAAGAGACCGAGCAGGAGTATCAAGAGAAGGTGGAGAAAAAGAAGGAGTTAGAAGAGAAACTGGCCAAAGGGGAGGCAGACCGGCGCATGTTTCAGTCCGAGATTGATGCCGGTAAAGAATTGTTGAAGAAGTACGAGGAACAACTGTATCAGGTTAAAACCAACAAAGAATACGATGCCATTTCTCTGGAAATTGATACTAAAACTATGGAGATTAAAGAGTTAGAAAACAAAATCCTTCAGTCTCTGGAGGAGGAGGAAGAGTACCAGAAAACCATAGCCGAGCTGGAGAGTGAAATTACCCGTCTGGAAGAACAGCTTAATGAATATAAAAAAGAGCTGGAAGAGATTACCCAGCAAACTCAGGCAGAGGAAGCGCGCTTAAAGGCCGAACGGGAGAAAGTGGTTGCCGAGATTGACGAGCGGCTGTTGCGGCAGTACGAGCGCATTCGCAAAGCCAAGGATGGTCTGGCCGTAGTACCCATTCGGCGCAATTCCTGTGGCGGGTGCTACTCCACCATTCCGCCCCAAAAAATTGTGGAAATTCGGGAACTAAATCGGCTGTACACGTGTGAATATTGTGGTCGGATACTGGTGTGGCTGGACGAAGAATCGAACGGTAACGGATAACGGCTTATCGGTTGCGGGTCAGGCGGTCGCCTCCGCATTCTTCGGGAGTGCGGGGGAGGAAAGTCCGAACTCCGCAGGGCAGGGTGCCCGGAGAAAATCCGGGGGCATCGGGACGAAAGTCCCGGTGTACGGAAAGTGTCACAGAAACCATACCGCCCCGTACCTATTTCCAAACAGGAAATCCGTAACACTGGTACAATGATTCGAGATATTTTGTTTTATCCAGTCAATTCCTTCCTGTTGGGAAATAGGTGCGGGGTAAGGGTGAAAAGGCGGGGTAAGAGCCCACCGGTCGGTGCGGTAACGCCCGAGCCGGACAAACCCCACCCGGAGCAAGGCCAAATAGGGGAGCGCTTGAGGGTGGCCCGCCCGATGCTCCCGGGTAGGCCGCATAAGATAAATGACCGTCCATCCCGCACCTATTTCCAAACAGGAAATCCGTAACACTGCTACAATGATTCGAGATATTTTGTTTTATCCAGCCAATTCCTTCCTGTTGGGAAATAGGTGCGGGGTGACAGAATTCGGCTTATCGACCCGCACCGCATAAGCCATTTTTTATTTTGCCCGGTAACTTTACCCGCCATCCTGCGATCTAATGAACAACAAAAACGGAAGGATTACCACTATGCCCGCTCGAAGTAAAGTGGAAGTGAAAGGTCTGGAAGCCCGATTTTATGATTTGTTAATGAATCTGATTACTCTGGGGAGATACGAAGGATTTATCCGCCAGGCCATTGCCGATTTAAACCTTCGGGAAGATGATGTGGTGATGGACCTGGGAGCGGGTACCGGTAAAAATGCCGAGCTGATGTTTCGCCATCTCGGGCCCCGGGGTAAAGTGTACGCCCTGGAAATCGGGAAAGAGATGCTGGAACAACTGCAACAACGGCAACAAAACGAACCCCGTCTGCACATCATAAATCAGCGCATCGACGAACCTTTCCGGCTCCCCGAACCGGCCACAGTCGCTTTCATTTCTTTTGTCCTGCACGGTTTCGAGCAGGAAGATCGGCTTAAAATCATCGAAAACGTTCGCCATAATCTGAGCGAAGGAGGTCGATT
>JALWDQ010000578.1:0-3425 GCA_027039625.1 Calditrichia bacterium
GTTATCTCCTGGCCGGAGGTCATGCGTTGCATGATTTCCAGCTCTTCCTCTTTATTGGGATAGGTGACCTCTAATTTAAGCATGAACCGATCCACCTGGGCTTCGGGAAGGGGGTAGGTTCCTTCCTGTTCAATGGGATTCTGAGTCGCCATCACCAGAAACGGTTCTTCCAGGGGATAGGTGGTATCGCCAATGGTCACCTGGCGTTCCTGCATAGCTTCCAGCAGCGCGCTCTGTACTTTGGCAGGGGAACGGTTAATCTCGTCCGCCAGAATCAAATTGGCAAAAATGGGACCTTTGCGCACCGTAAACTTGCCGGTATTCTGGTTGTAGATGAGCGTCCCGATTAAATCTGCCGGGAGTAAATCCGGCGTAAACTGGATACGCTGAAACCGGGCCTGAATTACCGATGCCAGGGTTTTTACGGTCATGGTTTTGGCCAGACCCGGCACACCTTCCAGTAAAATGTGCCCATTGCTCAACAGACCAATCAGGAGCCGCTCCACCATGTAGGTTTGCCCCACAATAACCTTCCCCACTTCTCCGGTAATTTTTTCCACAAATGCGCTTTCCTGTTGAATCTTTTCGTTAATCGCTTGAATATCGACACTCATTTTGCCTCCTGTACTTCAACCATCGTGTTTCCTGTGTGCGTTTTTCGTTTTAAAAGGAAGTTCTCAATGGCACCGTAAATTCCGGTAAATTCTGCCGGATCCACATTTTTTCCGGCAAATTTTATCATATCCAGACGCTGTAACACATCTTTTAATTTGGCGTAATCCGCTGCTTCCAGACCCAATTTTTCCAGTTCCGTGAGCAATTCAGAAGTGCTCATTTCCCGTGCCGGAATCCCAAAATCCTGATCCAGGTACTCGCGAAAGATACGCGAAAGGCGCTGGGTCATTTCTGCCAGATTGGTTCCCCGGGGATCCACCTCCTGTGCCAGGCGGGTGAGAAATTTCTCGGGAATGCTCACCACCGGTACAGTGGCATCCTGATGTTGCTTCTTTTTACGAAAATAAAGCACCACCGCATAAAGCAGCACGCCAAAAAAGAGGACCAGGAGCACTCCGTAAATAATCGCCTTGCCGTGGATTCCCCCCGATTCGGCTACCGGCTCGGTGATCTCAATCATAATGCGCTGGGTTTTCAACTCATCTGCTTTCCCGGTAGCTGCATCGGTATATTTCACCACTATCCCATCGATGTAGGCCATCCCCATTTCCAGGGGTTTAAAACGGTAGGTAATGGATTTGATGGCACGTTGTTTTCCATTGGGCAGGGGTTCCAATCGGTTTTCAGCACCACTCCCTTCCAACAACAAATTGGTCAAAATGGGCTGGGAAACCAGATCGATTTTGTAATCAGACAATTCGCCAATCCAGGAAACATGTACATGAAAAATAACAGGCTGGTTAAGGGGAACCCGGCTTTTCTCCACATAGGTGCTTAATTCAATCTGCCGGGAGGGCGCATGAAGCGAATCCGGTGTATTTGCCGTATTCAGGGAATCGCTTTGTGCAAACAACCATATGGGAAACAACAGCCACACGACCACAGTCGTAATCGAAACTCCTCTTTCCATAGGCCTCACTAAATTTAAAATAAACAGGATTACTTTTACTCTGCTCCAAAACAAAAGTTTCCATCAAACAAAAACCCTGTTTCAAAGAAAACAGGGCTTCATCGGAGGAAAAAATTTTTTCGACCGAACCGGCGTTACTTTGAAGTTACCGGTTGTGGTTTTTCCGTTCCTTTATCTCCGGAATCCCCTTCTTTCAGGAAGGGCAAATCATCAATATTTTTTCCCAGATTTTCCAGTTCGTATCGGGCGTCATCCGCCAGATCGTGATTGGGGTATTTCTGTAAAAATTCCGTGTAATACTTTTTCGCCTTATCGTAATTCTTCAGATAATTGGCGTTAATGAATCCCACCATGAAAAGCGCTTTGGAAGAATATACTCCGTTGGGATACTCATCCAGAATTTTCTGAAAATATTTCTCTGCGTCACTCCACTTCTCTTTACCCATATATTGGTAGGCCATGTCGAAATATTCCTTCTCCCCCGCCTTTTTACTACATCCTGCTGCCAGCAAAAACATGGCTAAAACGCTCAGCGCTAAACTCAACAGCACAACCTTTTTCATGTGACCTCCGGAATCTTTTATCGCTAATTTGCGCCCAAATTTATGGGCTTTGTTTAAAAAAATCAAGTTAATCCCAAAAATGTTCCCGGCAAATAAAAATTTTATTAACAAAAGGGAAAACAGTTCTCTTCCAACGCCTCGCTTAAATTCAACCATAATCCGCCAGCAAAAAAAAATTTCTTTATCTATCCAGGTCCATGTTCCTCCGTGCTGGTCCGTGTTCTTTATATCAGTCTGTGCCAGTCCGTGTCCGTCCGTGTTCTTTATACCTAACCGTGCCCATCCGTGTTCTTTATGCCAGTCCGTGCCCGTCCGTGTTTGTCCATCCCCCTTCAACCCCCCTTTCCTACCCTCCCCTTTCAACCCCGTTCTTACCACCCTCCACAGAGAAGGAACTCTTTTAGTCAGAAAGGGCAACCACTCAAAAACAGAATTAGTGTACAAAATCCCCCTGTTTTTTCAAAAACCACTTGACAGGAAGCGGTTTGTTTTGTAATATTTAGGTGAACATTTGTTTACAGTTTTCCTTTCTCTGTTTAAATGGGAGACTGATCATCGAGTCAACATAAAGGAGCCACATAATGAAAGAGCTCACTGCACGTCAGCGAGAAGTGTTGCAGTTCATTGTGGATTACATCAATCGCCACCACTACCCCCCGTCCTATCAGGAAATAGCCGATGCGTTTCACATTTCCTCCAAACAGGGGGTACTGCGGCATCTGATTGCCCTGGAGCGGAAAGGCTACATTACGCGGAGCAACGCTCGGGCCCGTAGCATTCAGGTTGTTCATCCGGAGTTTCAGCCGCATCCCGAGGTGGTGGAATTGCCCGTTATCGGGCGGGTTGCTGCCGGTTATCCCATTCTGGCTGAAGAAAATATCGAAAGCTACGTAACCCTGCCCCGTTCCATCATCCGCAGCGAGGGGCGCTATTTTGTACTGCGCGTTCAGGGAGACAGTATGGTCAATGCCGGTATTCTGGATGGCGATCTGGTCATCGTCCAGTCCGCCCGTACCGCCCGGGTTCGGGATATTGTGGTGGCACTGGTGGGAGATGAGGTCACCGTCAAACGGCTGATGAAAAAGGATGGCCAGATGTATCTGAAAGCCGAAAATCCCGCTTACCCGGATGTGTTCCCCCGGGGGGACTGGAGCATTCAGGGCAAAGTGGTGGGACTCATTCGCGAAACGGTTCATTAATATCAGAATAATTACAAAGAGAGGCTGGTTATGAAGCTCAAAGCTCAGCCGGAGAAACCCGTAGCCGAAAATGAGGCA
>JALWDQ010000579.1:0-1060 GCA_027039625.1 Calditrichia bacterium
AATATTACATCCTGAACGGAAACAAGCAGTTCATTTCCAACGGAGGCTGGGCAAATCTGCTCATCACATTTGCCAAGATTAACGGAGAAAAACTCACGGCATTCCTCATCGATCCCCTATCCGAAGGAGTGATCCGCAAAGAGGAAAAAAACAAGCTGGGGCTCCACGGTTCTTCCACCTGCAACATTATTCTGGATCAGGTCAAGGTGCCGGTGGAGAATGTGCTGGGTACCATCGGCGATGGTGCCGCCATTGCCTTCAACAGCCTGGATATCGGGCGATTTAAATTGGGAGCGGCGGTGCTGGGTGGATGCAAAACCACCATCCGGGAGAGCATTCCCTACGCTCTGGAACGTCGCCAGTTCGGGCAACCCATCGCCTATTTCGATGCCATTCGCAAAAAACTGGCCGACATGCTCATTCGCACCTTTGCCCTGGAAAGCATTGTGTACGAAACGGCTCACCTTCTGGATGAATCCATCGCGCAGGTCGATGAGCAATCCCCCACCTACTCCACAGACGTAGCGCATGCCATCGAACGATATGCCATCGAATGTTCGGTGTGTAAAATTTACGGCAGCGAAGCCCTCTGGCAGAATGCCGACGATGGCTTGCAAATTTTCGGAGGATACGGATACATCGAAGATTACCCCATGGCTCAAATCCTGCGGGATACCCGCATCGACCGCATTTACGAAGGTACGAACGAAATTAATCGCCAGATTGTGGTGGGATTTCTGTTGAAGAAAACCCTGCTGGAAGAACTCCCGCTGCGGGAGGAAATGAAGGAAACCGAACGAATTCTCTCCGGAAAATTTCCCCCGGCAGCGAGCCGTCCTCTGGGCGCCGAAGAGCGCTCTCTGGAACTGGCTAAACATCTGTTTCTGTATCTTTACCGGCATGCCCTAACAGTGTACGGGCAGGACATTCAGCACGAACAGCAGGTGGGCGAACTGTTGAGCGATATGGTGAGCCACATTTTCATCATGCAAACCGTCCTTTCCCGAATTCGGCAATATTCCGGAGAAACCGAATTAAACTATGCCATGCAGAGCATTGG
>JALWDQ010000580.1:0-4888 GCA_027039625.1 Calditrichia bacterium
CTTCAATATCCAGGGAGATAATCAGGGTCTCGCCGTAACGATGGACAATGATGTCGTGAACACCTTTAACTTCCGGGACAGACAGGGCAAGCGACTGAATTTGTTCCAGCAATTGGGCATCCGGGGCTGAACCCAGTAATTCATCAATGGGATTTTTGGCCAGTTCGATGGCAGTGTAAAGAATAATCACCGCAATCACCAGCCCCACATAACCATCCAGATTGGGTAAATGGAAATGTACCAGCACAAAGGAGAGGATGACCAGAACGGTGGAAATCGCATCCATGTGATGATGCCAGGAATCGGCTTTAAGTGTAACAGAATGAATTTTGCGGGAGAGGTAATGGGAGAAGAATGCCAGAAGTTCCTTCAGCAGCACGGTAAATCCCAGCACACCAATAATCCACCAGGGAGCTCGAAATGGCGTGGGATGCAGAATTCGGAGGATGCTACTGCGTCCCAGTTCCACTGCTGTTACCGCCAGCAGGGTGGACATAATAATTGCCGAAATAAACTCGGCCCGTTCGTGTCCAAAAGGATGTTCCTCGTCGGAGGGTTTTCCGGAAATATGAAAGGAAATTAACACCACGAAGCTGGTGACCATATCGCTAAGGGAATGGAAAGCATCTGCAATTAACGCAATGGAACCGGAAACCAGGCCCAATCCCCCTTTCAACACAAATAAAAAAAGGTTGAGACCAACACTGGTCCAACCACCCAGCTTCCCCAGCCGATTTGCATGTCTGGTTCTATCGGATTGCACAATTCCCTCGCATCCGATGGGAAAGGTTTCTTCCCGGTTTATAACCAAAAATCCCGAATTCCCCGGGGAAACATACAACATTCCACCTCAAAATGGGAAAATCGGGATTCCGTGTTTCTTTACTGATTCTTTTTAGCCAGCTCGGCTCGTTTCATTTTGCGCTGGCGCTTAATATACCGTTTGCGACGGCGCCTTTTCTCTCGCGGATTATACTGTTTTCCCATCGTATTCCTCCATATTTTACCTGTTGTTCTTTCTACCCAAAATTAGAAAATTTTTCCGATAAATCCAAAGCCCCGATTTTAATTCTCTCTTAAGCCAGGAAACGGGGATTGGACTCCTTCTTTTCGTAGCCCTGCAAATGTTCCTGAACCAGCTGAAAAAATTCATCCACGCTCCGCACCCGGGGACCAGCCCATTCCTGATTCCAGGGCTGATCCAGACACACCGCCAGTCGACCGGTCGCGGCAAATTCCTCCAGATTATCCACAAAATCGTCCAGTAACGCCAGCCCATCTATCTCGTATTTGTAATAATTGATGTGCACTTCATTCGTGGGAATCCGCTGCTGACCAATCCACAAATAAGTAGAAGCTCGGGTAATTGGCGGTTGGGCAGTGACAATCACAATCTCAAATTCGCTTTCCCAGCGATTCAGTGCCTCGATGGCACCGGGGTAAGGTTTGGCACCTTCCATAATATCTTCGATGAAACCGGGCGCCATGAACTGGTACACCTTATCGCCAATGGGGAAATACTTCTCCAGTTCGCGCGATTCTACCGGAAGAATTTCATGCTCGGGATACACCTTTTTGTACACCCGGATTAAACTCCCCACAAAATCGCGTAGCACACCATCCAGGTCAATCAGCACCCGGGGTTTTTTCTGCCGGGGTGGTTTAATATCCAATCTGTCCTTATGCGGACGCGCCATTTTTCACCCTTAATTTCTTACTCTATTCACCTTACCACCACCCACACCGCAGGTTATTTGATGTAATCCACAACCGATTCGGCGTTATCCACACCAATCACATTGCCGTTAATCCACTGGCAATCCTCGGTGGCAAGGGCGGCAATGGCATTGGCGACATCTTCCGGAGTGGTTAAGCGGCGACCGGGATTTCGTTCCACGGCAGCGTGAACCATTTTTTCGTGCCCGGGAATTTTCTGCAACGCCGGGGTATTGGTTACTCCTGCTCGAATGGCGTTGGCGGTAACTCCCAGAGGAGCCAGCTCCATAGCCAGCTGCCGAATATGCGATTCCAGCGCCGCTTTGGCGGCAGACACTGCGCCGTAATAAGGCACCACATGAGTGCTTCCGTAACTGGTCATCCCAAAAATTCGAGAACCAAAGCCCAGCAAATTAGCCCAGTACAACTCCTGCACCCAGTACACCAGGGAGTGCGCCATCACATCCAGCGTCATCTCCATGTTGGAGCGGGTAATGGCCAGCTCTTTTTCCTCGGAAATGAAATGCTTTAGGGTACCAAAAGCCAGGCTGTGTAAAAATACGTTGATGTACTCCCCTTCGGGAATGGATTTACGAATTTCCTCCACCACCATTTTACGCTTTTTCTCGTCTGCTGCGTTGATGTTGAAGAACTGCGGTTCATCCCCCTGATGCCGAATCTCCTGGATCACCTCCTCTACCATGTACATGGTTGCTTTTCTGTCCAGATGCACACCAAAGATGTGGTAGCCATCCCGTGCCAGGCGAATAGCCGTGGCGGCTCCAAATCCGCTGGATGCCCCCAAAATTAGCGCATGTTTCTTTTTATTTTCCTGCGACATGAATTTCTCCTTTTATTTTTAACCTGCTAATTTTACCAAAGTAATTCTTTTTCCTCAAGATTTAATTTGAAGATGAGGACTCAATCGATTGGTTGCATTGGGGAATAATAAAACCCGGCAATCCTGCTTAGCGAAAGGATTACCGGGATGGTATTGTTCAAATAAGAATTTCTTCCGTATGGAGTAAATCGGAAAATTTCTCGTTGCGAATAGCCTCGGCATTCATGCGCGCTTTGCCCAGAGCATTTACGATGTAGCGGTTGGCAATAAAAATTTTCCGACTATCCAGTTCCGCTTCATCCAACAACAAATACCCCACATAAAGATAGCTATAAAGTTCCACCAGCTCCTTAGCTGCAACTTCCAGAAAATTGCTGTCGTTTTTATCCTTCACATATTTCAGGCTTTCCAGGAAGAGCTCCCGAATTTCCAGCAAAATATTGGCCAGACGGGTTAGATTACCCTTGTACTGTTTTTCTCCTTTTTTGGTGAAATATTCACCCAGGATATCGTTGACCACTCCTCCGGTTGCCGCCACAATCTGTAACTGGGAAGTGCCTTCGTAAATATTGGTGATGCGAGCATCTCGATAAAGCCGCTCCACCGGAAATTCCTTCATGTACCCGGTACCACCGTGAATTTGCAGCGCATCGTATGCAATTTTATTGGCAGACTCGGTGAGTACATATTTGGTTAACGGGGTGAGCAATGCTGCCACTTTGCTGGCGTATTTGAATCGCGCATTCTCTTCGCTGTAAGCTTTACCTTCCGCTTTGAGCCGTTCGATGTGCAATTCCAGCTTGTCCCGCAAATCCACCCACTGAGCCGTTGCATACAGCAGAGAACGATTGCTTTCCAGCGCTACCCGCATATCCACCAACATATCGGCCACCACCGGGAGCTGGATAATGGGACGGCCAAACTGTTCCCGTGCCCGGGCATAGGCCAGCGCCTCCTCGTACGCTGCCTGGGCAATTCCCAATGCCTGGGCAGAAACTCCCAGGCGGGCACCATTCATTAAATCCATCACATATTTAATTAACCCGAATTTCCGTTTACCCACCAGCTGCGCCGGGGTATCGTTGAATTGCAGTTCGCAGGTGGGCGACCCATGAATTCCCAGTTTATTTTCGATGCGCCGCACTTTTACCGTATCATCGCCATAGCACACAAACAGGCTAAGCCCTCGACCGTCTTTGGTACCGGGTTCCGAACGCGCCAGCACCAACAACACATCTCCGTTTCCGTTTGTAATAAAGCGTTTGACTCCTTTAAGGTGCCACTGCCCTTTTTCATCCATATAGGCATGCAATTTCACGGACTGGAGATCGGAACCGGCATCCGGTTCGGTAAGTGCCATGGCACCGGAATATTTACCCTGAGCAAATCCCGGCAGAAACTCTTCCTTCTGTTCCGGAGAGCCGTATTTGTTGATGGTTTCGGCTATGTCCTGCAACCCGAACAGATTCATCAGGGAAGCATCCGCGCGGGAAATCATCTCGATCGCCATCATGTAAATGGTGTGAGGGAAATTCAGCCCACCGTATTTTCGGGGCAGGGTCATGCCCATTAATTCCGCCTGGGTAAGGCGCTCCAGATTCTCCTGAGTACCTTTGGCATAATAAACCTTCCCGTCGCGGAATTGGGCACCTTCCTCATCCACTTCTGCCGCCCGGGGCGCAATGAAATTCCCGGCAATATCTCCGACAATTTCCAGAACCTTCCGGTAGTTATCCATCGCATCTTCGTAATCCACCGGGGCGTAGTCGTATTCCCGGGCTTCCTGGTAATTTCGCTCGGCAATATCTACAATTTCCTTGAGATTCAGGTGATTAAATTGAAACAACAAATCGGGATTATCGGTAAAGAAATTCGGCATGTTCCCCTCTATCTTAATTTGTGTTTAAAGGTTTCGATGAATAACGGAACCACTTCCATGGCATCGCCCACAATCCCATAGTGGCAGATTTCGAAAATGGGCGCTTCGGGATCGTTGTTGATGGCAATAATCTTCTGCGATTCCTGCATTCCAGCGCGGTGCTGGATAGCGCCCGAAATTCCCACGGCAATATACAGTTTGGGCCGCACGGTAACGCCCGTTTGTCCCACCTGACGATCCGGGGTAATAAACCCGGCATCCACTGCGGCGCGGGAGCCCGCCACTTCGCCCCCCAGCACTCGTGCCAGTTCATACAAAATCTGGAAATTTTCCTTGGAACCCATTCCGTAACCACCTGCCACAATGATAGGTGCAGCCTTTAAATTCACCTTTTTGGGTTCTCGATGCTGTTCAATAATGCGAATCAGTTCATCAGTAGGATCCGGTTCAAA
>JALWDQ010000580.1:4898-10819 GCA_027039625.1 Calditrichia bacterium
ACTTTGCCCTGCTTCACCTTCTCTACCGGATGCTTCTCCATCACCCCTTCCCGCACCGTAGCCATTTGAATGGGTGTTTCCGGAGTGATGATGGTAGCAATAATATTGCCGCCAAAAGCGGGGCGAATTTGCAGCAGCAGATCTTTGTACTCTTTGCGGAGATAGGTTACATCGGAAATTTGCAAATCGGTGCAATCGGCAGTCATTCCGCTGCGGGTAAAGGAAGCCACTCGCGGTGCCAGATCGCGTCCAATGAAGGTTGCGCCGTACAGCACCACCCGGGGACGTTGTTCCGATACCAGATGGCTCATCACCCGGCTGTACGCCATGGTGTGGTAGTGCTTCAGGGAAGGATGCTCCACCACAATGGCTTCATCGGCTCCGTAGCGAAAACTTTCCTGCACAATGGGTTCTACCCCATCTCCAATAATCACGGCTTTCAGTTTCCCCTTCAAATCGTTCGCCAGTTTGCGCCCTTTCGAAAGTAACTCAAAGCTTACATCGGCAGGTTCGCCGTCATGTTGTTCTACAAATACCCAGACGTCTTTATTTGGTGTGCTCATAAGCTGTTCCTTATCCGAAAATTCTGTCTTCCATTAATTTATCAATTAATTTGCTAATTCCCTCGCGGGTGGGTTCAATGATTTCATGTTCTCCCCCGGCCAGCACCACCGATTCCACTTTGTGTACTTTGGTGGGAGAACCGGCATGGCCGCATTTCGAGGGATCCAGCTTCAAGTCTTCCATGGTGAGGGTGGGAATGTACAGTTTGCGGGATTTGTACTCTTCCAGTAAATCTTCCAGAGAAAGGAGCGAATTATCTTCCGCCATTTTTTCGATTTCCATCAGAGAGCGGGCATTTTTAAAAGCCATCACCCGCCGCGCCTTGAAGGGACGCGGTTCCGCCGCTTCTTTAATCACCGTAAGCAACACCGGGAGCTTCCCTTCTACAATTTCAAATCCATCATCAATCCGCCGCCGCACCCGAATGCGATCTTTGGTTAGCTCCAGAATCTGCTCCGTGTAAGTAATTTGCGGAATTCCCAGCTTTTCAGCTGTTTGCGGTCCCACCTGGGCCGTATCCCCGTCAATCGCCTGACGTCCGGCAAACACCAGATCGAAATCGTCCAGATAGCGAATCGTTTCTGCCAGCACGTAAGAGGTTGCCAGAGTGTCCGCACCGGCAAATTTGCGATCGCTTACCAGGTACACCTCATCCGCACCCATGTACAGACATTCCCGCAGCACTTCGGAAGCCTTGGGTGGACCCATGGTAACCGCTATTACCGTACCCCCATATTTTTCTTTCACCTGAAGTGCCAGTTCCAGCGCCACCCGGTCCTCAGGATTAAAAATAGCCGGTAGCTTGGCCCGGTTTACCGTACCATCCGGGCGCATCACCTCCCCGGAAATATTTGCCGTATCAGGAACCTGTTTGACTAAGACAACAATTCGGTAACTCATAATCTTCCTCTTTTTCGTCAGTTAAATATTATAATATAAAATCATTTTCCTTAAAAATGAAAACGAATTGTAATTTTTATGGGAGAATTGATTGATATGTAATAAAGGTGCCCAATTTTTCTCTTCGAAAAATTTGCGTTTTTGCAAAAATTTTGTATATTATAAATACAATTAAAATATCAGGAGTGGGATCATGTCACCAGCAACCCAGATTTTTTTGTTTAATTCCAGAAAACGGAATATGGCGGGGCGGTTCATTCTGATGTGGTTTGCGGTAATTATTATTATGGCTTTACCCGTTATAGCTCAACAGGTGGAACCGGGAACGTCCGGGTATGTTCCGGAAGTGGATTCCTTAACCGGGAACGAATTGAGTATTCTTCCCTTCCGGGGAACAGCCACCGATTATTACGATGTGTTCCCTTCCACCGCCATCATTCAGCGGCATGGCCGTATGGAAACACACATTCGCGGAAGTCGCTGGGAGGAGACGGATTACTTATTCGAGGGAGCGAATGTTCGCAGCATGTACGGCGGAAGACCCCTTTTGCACTTTATCCCGGAGATGTTGTCGTCCCTGACGTTGCATAAATCCCCGGAAGCTTCGCTTTCCTCTGCTCCGTTTGTATTAAATCACCATCTTCTGGCACCCGCCTCGCAATTCCAATTTGCCGCCCATGCGGAAACAGACTGGTTTACTCAACCCCATCAATCCGTAGCAGGCACGTACACTTACGGCTACCAGGACTATCTGTTGATGTTGAGTGGACCTCTGTTTACCCCTCAACTCACTTTTCGCCTGGGTGCAGAATATCGCTATTTCATGGATCATTATCGTAAATTCTGGGATGGATTCCGTTTTGGAGGTTCCGGTATTTCCTTTGTTGATCCTGTTACCGGGGATGATTATTCCGAAATAATTGGGCAGGAGATGGTGATTGAACCCGGAAATATTCCCCGGGCCCATTCGCACGATTTACTGGTCAATGCTCTGCTACAGGGAAACTGGGGCAATTTTCATCTTCAGTTTGTTGGTGCACTGGAAGATAATTTCCGACAAAGCAACAAATATCCCATTCGCGATCGCTACGACCCGGAACATATTCCCGAAAACAATCGGAATGCCTATTTACTTTCTACCCGGGTAACCTACAAGGTTCCCGATGGAATCAATCTGGGGCTTCAATACGATTATTTAAATTCCCATTATACCACCCGGGATCCGATTCTGAAAGATGAATTTCAGAAATATGGGCCTTCCATATCCCAGATGAATATTTATTATTTTTATTTCACTCCACCCGGAAAAATTCTTTCCACATATTTAAAGGGCGGCGAATCCGGGCACAGTTTATCCGGATTTATTTCAGGAACTGCAGGGAACCATCACTGGAAAGCAGGAGCACAATGGCAAAAACGCACTTTGAGGCGCTTTAAAACCAATAAGGGTTACGGAAGCTATTTCCTGCAAAATCCGGATAAATGGCTTTCCGATTCGTTATATACCCAATTTTACATTTACTCCAATTTTCTGGATGATGCTTTTGGCTACGATGTGTACGGAAGAGAACTTAAAGAATCCAGTGAATACTGGGATGGTCCGGTTCGTCCTCAGCAGGTGGGTGCCTATGTGGAAGACACTTACCAGAGCGGTGCTTTCCTGTTGCATCTGGGAGTTCGGTTGGATATGCTCTCCAGCAATACCATTGGGGTAAAAGATCTTACCCAGCTTCATTTCGTGGATATCGGTTCCAGTGGAGCTAAATATATTAGTTCCAAACAATTCTATCGAACGACATTCCAGAAATACATTTCTCCCAGATTCTACTTTAGTTATCTGTTCCATCCGCAAACGAAATTTTATCTCTCCTTTGGACGCTATGTGCAACAGGCACAATTACAGGATTTAACCACCAGTCGTCTGTGGTTACATCAATATCTATGGAATGAACTTTTATTATTGAATTACTTTACCCCCTACCCATATGCTTTAGAGGTGGAACCAATTTCTTCTTATTCCGGAGGACTTGGACTACAACACCATTTTTTATTCGATCTCCGATTATCCACCTCGCTATTTTATAAAAAAACGTCTAATTATTTATCGGTAGAATATGAGAAAAGACCTACTAATGCAGGCTATAATTCCATTTATTTTTTAAATAATTTAAGTTCCAGTTCTGTTTATGGACTTGAGCTTAATCTAAAATACAAAAACTTCCTCTGGTTGAATTACAGCTTTACCGACGGAAAAGGAAAGAGCTCTTATTCTAACTCTGATTTTCATTGCCGGTATTCTCACGATATCCAGGATGCGTACCGCTGTGATGAAGAATTACCATTGGAGCATATTCAAAAACATCAGCTCAACGCACTGCTCTCTTATTCTACCGGGGAAGCGTCCTCTGCGCTCTGGCGAGCCATTCGTGCTACCGCCTTTCTCCGCCTGAATTCCGGCAGGAATTTCTACATTCAGAAAGCATTCCCCAACAGCTACATCCAACCTTTTTACGGAGATCTGTTAACGGACAATTATAGCTGGGTTCCCAGAGCAAAACCGGAAGTCACCCATACACCGCTCTATTTTACCCTGGATATTAAACTTTCCAAAACGTTCCATCTGGGAAAGGCAGAACTGACCCCCTACATTTACATTCAGAATTTACTAAACCGTAAAAATACCATTGATTTGTATCCTCGCAACGGGAAGTCGGATTATGATGATTACAAGGAATTGGACTGGGGCATGAATTATCCTTCGGAGACCTGGATTTTGTACGAAAAGATCAACCTGCAACACCGCCAGCACTTTGCGCTAATGCAAAACGGAAGCGATTTGTTCGCTCATCCCCGGGAATTCCGTTTTGGAATTCAGATTGGCATGTAGAATAAATTGCGAAAGTGAAGATAGTCAGGTTTTGATTTTAAACACAGCAAACGGGCATTCAGGCAGAATGGGAACCTCACTCTTCTGCCCGATGCTCGTTTTTATTTTAAACAGATTCAAACGAGTGTTGAACATTCCGCTATTAACAATTAATGCAAATCAGGAGAAAACAAAGCTTAAAAAATTTAACATGACCACGAAAAACACTATTCTAATTTAAGTATCAATGTGATAACAAAAACTACACATCGCCACAACCTTGCAGAATAAGGGATTTTAAGCCCTTGAAGAAGAAATCGAATCTGCCGGCATCTCTTTGAAATTTATTCCTCAAAATTTTACGCGAGGCAATTGCCAGATATAGCCAGGAATGAATTACTTTCGATAATATCGCTGGCGACGTACCTGTCGGCGAACCTGATCGAATTTCTTTTTCCAGTAGGCGTGTTCTTTAGCCGTGGTGGAAAAATGGTGTCCCCCATCCCCTGTCGCCACAAAATACATGTAAGAAGTGTTAGCGGGATACAGCGCTGCCATTATGGAGCGCTTTCCGGGATTGTTTATGGGTCCCGGCGGAAGTCCGGGATATTTGTAGGTATTGTAAGGGGAATCAATTTCCAGGTCTTTTAATAACAAACGGCGGGGTCTTCCGGGAATAAGGTACTGGATCGTCGGGTCGGCCTGGAGCAACCAACCACGTTTTAACCGGTTGTGATACACCGAACTAATGAGAACCCGTTCGGAATCCACCATCGCTTCCCCTTCAATAATGGAAGCCAGCGTCAATATTTGATGAATGTTCATTCCCTGCCGAGCCATCTGTTGCTGAATTGAATCCGGTTTGAAAATTTTCAGGGTCTGATGCACCAGGTGCCGTAAAATTTCCTCGGGAGTAATATCATAAGGGAAAAAATAGGTCTCCGGTAGTAAATATCCTTCCAAAGAGGAGGCGGAAATTCCCAGTTCCCGGCAAAACGCCGGATCGGTCGCCAATTGTACGAACTGGGCGGAGTCAATTCCCAGACGTTGCTGAACGATAGAGGCAAATACCACCAGCGGCTCCCCTTCCGGAAAGGTAACTTTGATGGTTGCCGGTTTGGGGTGGGTGAGGTATTTTAACAACTCCGGTGCACTTAAATGGGTAGGTACCCGAAAAACTCCGGCTTTCAACTGATGCTGGTAACCGTTTAAACGCCCCAACCAGACAAACAGTGTAGGAGAACGAAGCAGTTCTTCCTCCTGCAAAATTTCGGCAATCTGTCGCAACGAACTTCCCCGGGGAATACGAATGGTTTTCTCCGAAACTCCGGTACCATCCGGCGGCGCCGAGAGTCCCAGGTAAAGCTGATACCCCAGAAAAAGCAAAATGAGAATGATAAAGGTTAGCCACCATTTTAAAAATTTCCCGGAATAAAATTTAACGATGTGCACTACCAGAAAAACAAAAAACGCCATCCCGGCCAGAGGATAGGGAATGTTTCGTAACTCTTTCCTTTCCAAAGTTTCCTGCGACTCCTATTTAAATCCCGGTTAACGATTTAATTTAACAGAGGCGATTAGCCGTCCTTTA
>JALWDQ010000581.1:0-1059 GCA_027039625.1 Calditrichia bacterium
TCCATGGGATATCTGGCGCGCTGCAGCCCATCGCCCATTTTGAAGAATCCCGGGATGCTCACCGGCAGCTTTGCCTGCACGGGGATTTCGCCAAACACTGCCCGGATGGCGCTGCGCACCGCCAGTTCGCTGGAATGGTAAGCACAGAGGTAGGAAGGCGTTTCGGGAATCTGGCGAATGAGATAGGGCGAGCCAAACGAGATGACCGCCATCGGTTCATCCACTTTAAAGAGTCGGGAGATGAGTTGAGCGGTGGTATCCGGCAGGGTGATTGAACCCTTGTAACTGCCCCAGGTCACGAAAAATCCCATAATAATTGCCTGGGCGGAATCGGCACGGGCGGCAATTTCTTCAATTTGCTCGGGACAGGTGCGGGTGTCAATCAGTACGCTGTTCACATGGGCAATCCGGCTGGCCACGGCCCGCCGCAACCGGCGCTCATACAAATAGCCCCAATCCCGATCGGTTACCGTAATCACCAGCACGCTATCCAGGCGATCGGCATGCAAGGGGAAGATGTTTCGCTGGTCGCGGAGCAGCGTCATGGCGGCATCGGAAATTTCCCGGGCTTTTTTCAGATGTTCGGAACTGGCCATCACCCGCTCGATGCGCTGCAAATCGGTTTTGGGCTTGCGAGTGAGTCCCAATTCCGCCTTCGCCTGCAAAATGCGACGCACGGACTCATCAATCCGTGCCATGGGAATGCGTCCATCACGTACGGCATCCAGCACAAAATTGAAGGTGGCTTCGAAATTGGGCGGATCCAGAATAAAATCTGCTCCGGCGTTAATGGCCATCACCGCCGCCTGCCCGGACCAGTAATTGTTCACCACACCGCCCATGCCCATGGCATCGGTAATCACCAGTCCCCGAAATCCCATTTTCTTGCGCAGCACATCCTGAATCCAATAGGAATCCAGGGTAGCGGGACGTCCTTCCATCTGGGGGATGGCGCTGTAGGTGATGTGAGCCACCATCACCATCTTTGCCCCGGCTTTCACCGCTGCCTCGAACGGGGGAAGCTCCACCTGCTGCAATCGCTGTTTGCTGGCGGTTACG
>JALWDQ010000582.1:0-3415 GCA_027039625.1 Calditrichia bacterium
CCGCTTGCCACAGGATAGCCGAAATCGTCGGTACCATCCCAGACCACGGCATGATGTCCCAGACTCATTTTTTCATCCAGCAGGGTTTTTACTTTGCGACCCAACAGATCGTACACTACCAGTTTTACCTTTTCGTTTTTCGGCAGGGTGAAGCGAATTTCCGTACGCGGATTGAAAGGATTGGGATAATTCTGGCTCAATTCGTACCGCAGCGGTACATTGGGATTTTCGTCTTCGATATTCACGATATTTTGCAGCGGCAGGTTCGCAGCGGGATAGTTGTAGATGTTGATATTGTCCAGATAACCTTCGTAATAGGGCGGATAATCGCCGTAGGCAGCTTTACCGATACGCAGCGGGGATTGAGCAATGATGACGGGTACGTCGAACGCCGCATATTTCTGCTCAATCACCTGATCGTTCTCATCGGCCAGACGCAGCACCGCGTAGTAATTGGTGGTATCTCCCACCGGCGCACTGCGCACTTCGTAAATCACATGGTACCAGGTGTTCAGGTGGAGGGAATCATCCAGCGTGATGGTAACGCTTCCATCGGAACCGGCGTACAACCTGCTATCGGGATTGAAGCGCACCTGGTAGTTATTCGTCCACCAGGTTCCGGCATCGTTGGGTCGGTTAATAATGCGGCAATAAGTGTGGATGGAATCGGCGTTCATCCAGAAATCCACACAGAATTCTTCACCGGACAGGAACGGCGAATCCACTTCCAGATAACTGCTGTCCCCTTCCAGGTAGATGGAATAATTCCCCACTGCGGCGTTGCTGGAGTAAGTGGGATTCCCCACTACGGTTACGGGATTGGCATAGACTGTCGTATCCTGGGGCACGCCACTGCCTTCTTCAAATCCCAGCGCCAGAACCTGAGTTTCCGGCTGGTACACACCAAAGGAGAAGTACACCGAATCCGTTTCCGCCGTTTGCGGCTGGGTGTAGCTCAATCCCTGATTATCCGTCGCTTTCACGTAGTATTTTACGATGCTACCAAAGGGTTGCTGAGGAATGGCAGCGGAGAAGGAATCTCCGGACACCACCGTCATGGGTACCGATGTGAACGTTTGCCCGTTATCCACGGAATAATACAGTGTTGCTGTTTGAATGGTTGTATTAAACAGGGTGAAGATGTGCGCTCCAACTTCGTATTGAGTAACCGAGGCTGGCTGGTTGGGCAACACCGTTACCCCGGTAATAATGGGAGGAATAGGAAATTCGCGCACCACGTTGCTGATGCGAATTTCGTCCACAAATCCATCCAGGAAGCTGTCGTCGCCACCGCCGGCATAGCCAATGTGCAACGGTTGGTTGGTGGTAATAGGTGTGGGATCGGCGGCACCAAAAGTCAGGTAATCTGCAACGCTAAACGCTATCAGTTGTCGGTTGGCATCGTGAATGATGGTGAGCAAAAGATGTCGGGTCGTGTCTCGCACAAAAGCCAGATGGTACCACTGTCCCGGAACCATGGTATTGTCCGGAGAATTGGCCTGCGGCCAGGCATCCTGGGAAGCAGTATGGTACCCGCAGCTAAAGAAGCGGGAAGAACCCCACATTTCGACAAAATAATTGGGACGCCAGAACACTTCGTCTCCGGTCTTAATCACCAGACGCGGTACCCAGCGCCAATCGTCAGGACCGGTCCCAAAAGTAAAGATGTTAATCCAGCCCTCAATGGTCCAATCGCCGGTTAAATCCAGATAAGAAGTATCCGCCACGGTGACATAGGCAGAATCGCTCTGCGAGTCGTTATCGATGCGCAGGCATTGCCCCAATCCGGATACCGGGTTCGGCAGGAAGTAAAAGTTGCTGGCATCTCCATGGAACACCCCGTCTGCGGAAAGAGTGGACTCGTTGTTCAGGTTGCCGTCGAAGTGCATCAGCAGGACGGTATTTGCGTCCACCGTGTAAGGACCTCCGATTTGCTGGGCACTAACCAACCCCAGAAACAGCAGGGTTAGTCCCAAAACCCAGACAACTTTGAATTGTTTAAACAGACTCATAACGACCTCCTCTTAATTTGGTTTATGAGGAAATTATTTGAGAACACCATGTTCTCCGGTCTTTGTCCTCCTGATAAAGAACTCTCCTCTCCGAAATTTCTTGCTTTTGGTGGCTATCACCCCCTTTCCTGTTATCGGGCTACCCATTCATCACTGAGGTCCCCGCAACAATTCCGGTGACGTAAATTTTCGGCTCCCGCATCAATTGTTCGTGGTACACTCTTTCCATCTCGCGTAAAAATTCTTTCAGGTAATCCTGCCACACCAGATTAATGGTACACCCCCCAAAACCCGCTCCCATCAAACGAGCTCCCAGAACACCCTCCATCTCGAAGGTGGCATTTACCAGCAAGTCCAGTTCATCACAGCTCACCTGGTAATCGTCCCGGAGTCCGGCGTGCGAGGCATACATCAAATCTCCAAAAGCCTCAAAATTATTTTCCTGAAGCCTGCGACAGGCCTGCAATACCCGTTCATTTTCTTCCAGTACATACTTTGCTCGCCGGAAAACAACCGGAGGCATTTCCTTTCGGTGCTCAATCAGCATCTCCAGGGTTACATCCCGCAGGCTGCGCACCGCCGGATTGCTCCGTTGCAGCACCGCCACAGCCTGTTCGCACTGCTGCCGACGCAGGTTGTACTCGGAAGCATGGAGCTCCCGACTTACCCCACTATCGCACAACACAATGCGCACATCTTCCCGATCGAAGGGGTAATACTCATGCTCCAGAGTACGGCAATCCAGGCGAATGACTTTCTTCTCCCTTCCGAAAATATTGGCAAACTGATCCATAATACCGCACTGAACTCCCACAAACTCATTTTCTGCCCGCTGGGCCAGTTTCACCAGCTCCAACGGTTCCAGTTCCCAGCCCATCAGGTGATTGAGGGCAAAGGCAAATCCCGCCTCCAGCGCCGCAGAAGACGAAAGACCCGCCGCAATGGGAATATCCCCCCCAAAAACGCACTGCACCCCGGGGATTTCGTAACCCAATTTGCGGTATTCATCCAGTACGCCCATTAAATAATTCGCCCAGGAAGGTTCGCTCTTCCGGAACGACCGTGTGTCGCAGACAAATGACTCCTGCACATCGTAGGCATAGAAATGGCAGCGGGAATCCGATTGCAGTGCCACGGCAAAATAAATAGCATGGTTGATCGCCGCCGGGAGAACAAATCCTTCGTTGTAATCGGTATGCTCCCCAATTAAATTCACCCGTCCGGGCGAACGGATTAAAATTGGCTCTCTCCCAAATAACTCACGAAATTTTTCCTGAACTAACTCCGGTAATCTCTGCATGCTATTCCACCACCTGTTTTCGGGAAATGAGTACAAAAAACACCCCGAAAAGTAGCATCAACCCGCCCCACCAAACGTCCGGATATAGATGCGCCAGGACTTT
>JALWDQ010000583.1:0-1057 GCA_027039625.1 Calditrichia bacterium
GCGGTGGGTAAATCCCGGCATCTCTCCTTCCAGCTCCCGCATCACCCGGATCACTTCCGCATCGTACTGGTCTTCCGGAATCAGATACCATACCTGCCCGGGCCCGGGATGGACTTCCTGCAAATCGCTCAACTGGAAAGGCGGATCTTCCATTTCCTGGGCAGCCCGGTATGCCACATAAGACCAGTAACGATATTCGCTCCAGTGTTCTTCAGCATATTTTTTGAATTCGGCGTCTTTCTGGTCGCCTTTTTTCATGTAGGAAAAATACATCGTCCAGGCGGCTACCTCTACTGCCAGAAACAGCCCCGCTTTGATGTACGATTTAGCGTAAAACTGACCCGATCCGGGAACAAGGCCCGAGAAGATTACGGCTTTGCTGACCGATTTCGTGGGAGTAACCGGGGACTGCTGGTTCAACGTCGAATCGGCGGTTTGGGCAAAGGGAGTGCGGTGCACCGCCGCCGCCAGTAATTCCAGACGACGTGCTTTTAAATCATCGGGACGAAAACGAAAAGGGGTGCGCGCCTGTAACCCCACTGTAATCATTAAAATTAGCAATAAAGCCGTTTTTAATTTCATCGCCCATACCTCAATTTTTTCTCGAAACGCAGATCAAAATCAAATAAAATACCCAGGTAAAATTTCCACTCCTGTTTATACTCGATGGAATGGTGGTAATTTTCCACCAGCGGGTAGGCTGCCTCAAAGAAAATGCGCGTGGGGAACATGTACCAGGAGAAGGTTTCCAGCCGTACCTGGATTCCCACATCGGACTTAAAATTCCGCAGTGCGAAATGATCGGGATCCCAGGCATCGCCGTACTGGTAAAACGCCCCCAGATAAATTTTGTCCAGATACCAGTTTACAATTTGCCAATTCAAATTGCGCACCAGCGGGAACCGATAGGTGACGGTGCCAATGCTCATTGCCCGCCCCTCGATGCTGTAATAGGAATAGCCTTTTAACCCCACCAATCCCCCGGCAAAAAAATTAAAGAAATCGTCCACCGGTTTATCAATAAACCCGCTTTGCAAACGCAGCGCCAGCGCATGGT
>JALWDQ010000584.1:0-1057 GCA_027039625.1 Calditrichia bacterium
AAATACCCCAGAACAATCAGATTTTATTTTTCTTTACTCATCAATACTCATCTACCTGACTATCTCCTCGTTCATTCTGCCGAACGCATCTTCAACCCCCAGAAAGTAATTCTTTAACCTGCAATTTTACAATTTAAATTTCAATGAAGGAGAGCAATGTGCCGGTATCTGGAACAATCGACCGGGCCGGAAACAAATCCTTTCTTGAAAAAAATAAAAAGCTTTATTAATATTGCAGAGTACAAATACAACGGACAGATTTAATCAACCAAAATAAAGGAGAATTACGATGAGTAAACGCAGAGATTTTCTTAAAGCTACTCTGGTTGTTGCCGGGGGACTGGCTCTGGGTAAAACCACTCCGGCTCTGGCTAAAATAGACGGATTACCCTCCGGAATTATTTACACATCCGAGGATCCCGGACAGTGGAAGAAGAAAGTAGGCAGCCATGCGCCGGTGGTGGAAGTGGATGGTAAAAAAGTCACCATTACCACCAAACATCCCATGTCCCAGGCTCATTACATTGTACGCCATACGCTGGTGGGCGACGATGGGACGGTAATTGGCGCCAAGACCTTTCAGCCAACGGACAAGGAAGCGGTTTCGTCCTACGAGCTTCCGGATAAGAAGTTCAAGAAGCTGTACGCCACCAGTTTTTGCAACAAACACGACTTCTGGATGACCGAAGTAGAAATGAAATAAGCGGTGTTAGTGTCCGGTACTCCCGATAGGGATGCCGGACACATTCTTTTCTGATATCCGGCTCACCGAAAAATGCGTTCGATACCCCCGGAATGGCTTGCCTCCCAGCAACATGTAAGGATAAATGAAATAATTTAACCGGTGTTTGGTGCGAGCAGGTGCCAACTGAATATCCCGGCCCATGGTAAACTGTATGCGCAGGGAATCCAGCCCTCCAAACAAAAATTCCCTTTTCTCGGGATGTTTGTCCGCTTCGGAGATATCCACCGGCACCCAGCCGCGTTTTTCATCCCAGAATTCCGCCCAGCAGTGGTAGCCGGAAATGGACTGGTTTCCGGGTTGGGCAGGAAGAGG
>JALWDQ010000585.1:0-1055 GCA_027039625.1 Calditrichia bacterium
CGAGATGCGGTGGAGCCCTACCGGTACATTGATGATGGGGCGGTTTACATAGCCAATAAAATCGGTTTCGTCCAGATACACCCGGGCACCGGGCACATCCCCCCGAACCAGCAATTTCCCGGTTTGCGGTCGAGCATTCATGGACACCCATATGTAGCTGGCAATAGCAATGGCACCTAAAATTCCGAACACCCACAGAAGCTTTTTCCAGAGCTCTTCGCTTCCCACATCCAGAGAGATGGGAATATTTTCAATTTCTTCATCAGAAATCTCATAATGCCAGCTCTCCGGGAGCATTTGTTCGGTTTCCGGTCGCAGCTTGCCCAGATAACGTTTTTCCAGGTAAGCCCGAATCCGCAGGCGGAGTTCCCGCTCGGCGGGAGAGAGTTTATTTAAATTAATTTTCCGTCGGGTGCGCATTCTCCTTTGCCAGCGCCGAATCAACGATTCATTGTATAAAAAATATTCGTGCTGCTTCAGCGCCTCCTCTTCGGTCATCCAGCGAATCTCGCCCAGATGATTCATGTAAATGTAATACCCCGGCAAATCCGAGAAAAAACGCTCACACTCTTCAGCTTTAATCTTCTGAATGGTACGATACGAAAGGGGGATGTTCTTTTTCATAAAAACCCTCTACCAGGAATAGACCACCGTATAACGTAGTTTCACTTTATCGTTTGCAGGAACGGGAATATTAAATTCCACCCGGGAAATGTCAATTTTTTTATACGGAAAATTGCTCTCAGTAATTTTCCACTGCATCGCTGGCAAACGTTCGTCCACCAGAATATTCACCGCCTCTTTTTCTTTGTTGTTCCGTAATTCAATTTCCACGGTAATTTTCTGAGAGCGATCCGAAATCTTGGTAGTGGAAACAAGCTTGCGCTCCGCCTTCAAATCGAACGCTTTGCCCATAGTAATTTTCACATCTTCGTTGCGCGGGGTGTGGTCAATACGATCCTCACCCACAAACTCCAGGCTTTCTTTATCCTTCTGGTAGATGCGAAACACGCCAGCCGGGAGGGGAATCCCCAGTCCCTCGGACTTTTTATCGG
>JALWDQ010000586.1:0-10759 GCA_027039625.1 Calditrichia bacterium
TTTGCGCAGCATCAGTCTGGCTCTGCACTCCTTTGGAGGCAGTGGAAAATTGTGGCTTGAGCTGAGTGAAGATCAGGGTGGAAAGCCTGGGGAGACTGCTGCCCGCAGCCGAAAAATCTCTTTGCGCGAAATTCCCAACCTCCCCGGATACGATTGGATCAATTTCGACTTCACCCGGGAAGGCCTGCTGCTCTCGCCCGGGAAATACTGGTTTGTACTGAAATTTTCCGGTTCCCCCATCGTGAACTGGTTCTACAGTTACGGTAAACCGGTGGGACCGGTGGATGGAACCCGTTCCTGTCCCGTGGGCGAAAATGGCTGGGAACGCATCCTGAATTTCGAATTTAATTACAAAGTAACCGGGAAAGGTGCCCGGGAATTCCATCGCCCCTGATAATTTCTTTTTAGTAACCGGAAGATTAATCTTGTTCACGACTTCTTTCGAGAGAATAATGGAATGATTCACGTAATCCGTGTTAAAAATACTTCCGAATCTGTTCCAGGGTTTGAGCATCGCGAATTTACCCGGGAGTGGTTAAGGCTTATTGCGGCGATCCTTGCGGAAAATATTCAGTAAATTTTTAGTGAAAACCGATTCGATACCTTTTAAATTTTGTAGAAGACCAAAACTGGAAAGGTCTTTATGACTCGAAATCGTGATGATCTGAGAATCCGTGACACCAAAATTATAATTGCTTTTTTGGGCACATTAACAGCTATTGCCGTGGGATTCGTGCTGTACCAGATTCGCTCCATCATGCTCCCGTTTTCACTGGCTGTGTTTATTGGATACGTGTTTAATCCGCTAATCACTTTTTTCGAAGACCGCAAAGTACCCGGTGTACTGGCTATTATCCTTACACTGCTCATTACTTTCCTGGTACTCAACTTCTTCGGAGTCCTGGTTTACACTAGCATTAAATCTTTTGCCGCGGAATTCCCCCGATACGAGGGGCGCCTCTCCCTATTCCTGGACAAAACGCTGGAGATTCTGCATATCCCCAAAGAGGTATTTTTACAGCAAGTAAAAACACAGGGGACCCTGAAATGGCTGAGTTCCCTCCAGAACTTTTCCCTTCACGAAGTTATTTTAAACACCCTGGGATCTATTCTGAACTTCATGTCCAATACGTTTCTGGTACTGCTGTTTTTATTGTTTATTTTAATCGGGCGGAATCAGCTGGTTATTAAAACGCAGTTAGCATTTCCCCCGGAAACCGCACTGCGCATTTCCACCATTTTGAAAAATATCAACAGTCAGATCCAGAAATATTTAATTGCGAAATCCTTTATCAGTCTGGCCACGGGAATTTTATTCTTAATCGTGCTGCTTCTTTTCCATATTCCCTTTGCCATCATCTGGGGGATTCTGGCTTTTCTCCTCAATTTTATTCCCAATATCGGGTCGGTGATTGCTACCCTTCTTCCGCTTACCATTGCGTTGATTCAGGTTCCCAGCTGGTCGAAACTATTCTGGCTGGCGCTAATTCTGGTTACCATTCAGATGGTGGTGGGCAATTTTATCGATCCCCGCATCATGGGACGCAGCTTGAATTTGAGTCCCCTGGTGGTGCTCTTTTCACTGATGTTCTGGGGATGGTTGTGGGGAATTATTGGGATGTTCCTGGCGGTACCCATTGCCGTTATCATAAAAATTATTTTTGAGAATATTGAACCGCTGCGCTTCATAAGCGTGTTGATGAGCACCGGCTAAAAAGAGAAGTGGCACAGACGACGGAAGAACTACCCGTGCAGGCTGGTTTTTCCAGTATGTCGCCATCCGTCGCCAAAGAAAGACCCACTCCCGGACTTCTGCTTAACCCCAACTCCGGAGGTTTTATGAAATTTGCATTCATCTGGATAGGTTTGTTATTCCTGCACTTTGCTCTGGCACAATTTCCCAATGTTCGGATTTCCCCGGATTACTTTTCCGATCCGGAAGAAGTCTCCATCGCCATAAACCCTTTAAATCCTGCCAATTTGGTCGCCGGAGCCAATATTGCGTATTACTTCTTTTCCGACGATAGTGGTCATACCTGGAACGCCGGGATGCTTAATTCAAGCTTAGGGGTCTGGGGGGACCCCTGCGTTCGCTTCGATGCCAGCGGAAATGCCTATTTTGCGCACCTTTCCTATCCCAGTAACGGCTACTGGCTAGACCGCATTGTGGTACAAAAATCCACCGATGGCGGCGCTACCTGGAGCAATGGAGCGGGTGTCGGGCTGAATCCACCCAAACAACAGGACAAAGAATGGCTGGCGGTGGATTTTACCTCCTCTCCCTATCATAATTTCATTTACATGAGCTGGACGGAATTCGACAATTACGGCAGTACCAGTCCCCAGGATAGCTCTCGTATTCTGTTTTCTCGCTCTACCGACGGAGGTACCACCTGGTCGAACCCCATCCGGATTAGCGACCACGGCGGCGACTGTCTCGATTCGGATAACACGGTGGAAGGTGCCATCCCGGCGGTGGGTCCCGAAGGCCAGATTTATGTAAGCTGGAGCGGACCTCTGGGCATCATGTTCGACCGCTCGCTGGATGGGGGCGTTTCCTTTGGGCAGGATATTTTTGTGACCGATCAGCCCGGCGGCTGGGATTTTCCCGTGGCAGGATTGTACCGGGCAAACGGGCTTCCCACCACGCTGTGCGATATCAGCAATTCCCCCTACCGGGGAACGATTTACATCATCTGGTCTGACCAGCGGAATGGAATCGGCAATACGGATGTGTTCCTCATCAAATCTCTGGATGGCGGGAATACCTGGGAGGGATTTACCCGCGTGAACGGAGATTCTACCCAGCGTGATCAGTTCTTTCCGGCGGCTACTATCGACCCCAAAACGGGAATTTTGTACATCGTGTATTACGACCGTGCCAATACCACCGGATTTGATACCGAAGTAACCCTGGCACGTTCCCAGGACGGAGGTCAAAGTTTTACCTACGCCACAATTAGTGAAAATCCCTTTCAACCGAATTCCAGTGTATTCTTTGGGGATTACATTGACATTGCGGCCTACAACGGGCGGATTTATCCCATCTGGATGCGGATGGATCAGGGCAATTTAAGCGTGTGGACCGCCCTGATTAACGATGCACTGCTGCAAATCTCCTCCCATAATCCTCCGGTGATTTCCGATTTTCGCCTTTTACCCAATTTCCCCAATCCCTTTAATAGCAGTACAAGGATTGAATACGATTTAGCCCACCGCACATCGATCCGCCTGGAGCTCTTTGACGTTACTGGAAAGAAAATTCGCACTCTGGAAGCAGGGGTGCGAGAGGCGGGTAAACACACCTTTCGTTTCCAGGCGTCAGGGCTTGCGGCCGGTGTGTATTTTTACTCCTTAACCGCGGGGAAATTTCGGGAAACGCGAAAAATGATTTATTTGCCTTAATTTCAGGGTAGCACGGAAAACCGGGGATTCAGGAAGAATAATTCCCACTTCCCCACCAACTTCCTCACACCGGTGAGCAATAATTGAGGATACGGAGAATTCCCTCCATGCAGGGTTCAAAGTCTTCCACCAGTATTGCAAAGAATGTGTCTCGTCTTAATCCTTTATCAATCCCTCTTCCCGAAAGCTGAAGAAGCGTTCGCGACCGATGATCACATGATCCAGCACGGGGATATCCAGCAACTTACCCGCTTCCACCAATCGTCGGGTAATTTGCTCATCCTCGCGGGAAGGGGTAGGCACACCGGAAGGGTGATTGTGCACCAGAACAATGGAAGCGGCCAGATCGGTAATGGCAGGATGAAACACCTCCCGGGGATGCACCAGAGAAGCGTTCAGGGTGCCTTCGCTGATTTTGTATTCTTTCATCAGCAGATTGGCACTGTTTAACAGCAATACCAGAAACACCTCTTTTTTGTAGGAACCCAGCTGAGGTCCGTATTTTCGGAAGACCACTTCCGGGGAGTTCACTTTCACCTTCTGCTGGCGGGGTAAGCTGGCAATCCGCCGGGCAATTTCGAAGGCTGCCGCCAGGGTAACTGCTTTGGCGGGACCAATCCCTTTTAAGCGGAAAAAGCGTTTGTAATCCGTATCGGCCAGAGCATGCAAATTTCCGAATTCCTTCAGCACTGTTTTGGCCAGATCCACCGCAGTAAACTGCTGACTACCGGTGCGGAACAGAATGGCCAGCAACTCCGAATCGCTTAATTCAGACGGTCCCAGCGCCATCAATTTCTCCCGGGGACGCTCATCCTCGGGCCAATCTTTAATTTTGGTTCGATAAAAAATGGGTTCTTCAACTTTCATGGTGGACCTCCCTGCGAATGGAAATTTCAAAAATCAAAATACAAATCTCTAAATCCAGATAACAAGCAAAAATTGTAAACTTTCAATTCCAGAGAACCAACAGCAACAGAAATAAGATGCAGGTACAGGGGGAATATCCGATTCATCTTGTAAAAATTTAAATTTAATTAAAAATCAATTTAATGCCTGGCATTCTGCAATACAGACTATGCGCTTAAATTTAAAACAAAAACTCTTTGTAAATTCATTAATGCCTAATATATTTTTGAATCAATAGAATTTTCGAAACGATTCCGGGTAGAATGGCAAAAATAACGTGAGGAACGGTATGGATATTCTCAATGTGCAGGGAATTACCAAGATGTACGATGAGTTTCGTGCCGTGGATGGGGTGAGCTTTTCCATTGAAGAAGGTCAATTGTTCGGATTACTGGGGCCCAACGGAGCCGGAAAAACCACCACCATGCGCATGATTATGAACATCATTATTCCCGATGAAGGGAAAATCGAGCTTTTTGGACAACCTTTCTCGGATGAATTAAAAGACCGCATTGGTTATCTGCCGGAGGAGCGCGGGTTGTACCCGAAAATGAAATTGTTGGCTCATCTGCAATTTCTGGGCGAGATGAAGGGACTCTCCGGCACAGAGGCCCGGCAGAAGGCGCTGGAATGGCTGGAGCGGTTCGATTTGCTCAAATGGGCGGATAATAAGATTCAGGATTTATCCAAAGGGATGCAGCAGAAGGTGCAGTTTATTGGTACCATCCTGCACCAACCGCAATTGATTATCATGGATGAACCATTCTCCGGGCTGGATCCCATCAACACCAAATTTTTAAAAGATATTTTGCTGGAACTCAAACGCAGCGGACGAACCATCATTCTGTCCACCCATTTGATGGATCAGGCGGAGAAACTGTGCGACGCGATTTGTCTGATTAACCGCGGCAAGGTTGTGCTGCACGGGCCGCTGGACGAAATCAAGGCAACGTACAGCCATAATGCGGTGATTCTGGAATATTCCGGTGATGGGGACTTCATCGCCCGGTTACCCTTTGTGGAAAAGGTCAACGATTACGGCAATTACATGGAGGTGCGGCTTCGGGCGGAGGCTTCGCCCCAGGAGCTTTTCCGGGAACTGGCTCGCCATCCTATTCAGGTGAAACGATTTGAAGCAGCAGAGACCTCGCTGAATGATATCTTCATCGAAATTGTGGGAGAAAAACAATGAAGAAAATCTGGAAAATCATCAAACGGGAATTCATTACCAAGGTGTTCACCCGGGGATTTATCATTGCCACTGTGCTGGGACCGTTCTTCATTGTGGGCATTAGCTTTGGTCCGGCATATTTCATGAGTCTGCAGCGGGAAGAACCGTTAACCATACAGGTGGTTGATTCTACCTATCAGGTGTTTCCGGAGCTGGCTACGGTGTTTAACGATACCTTAAAGAACGGCCAACCACGGTTTATTTTTAATTCGATTGAACCCGAAGTGTACCGCAGCCGGCGGAATGCCATTCGCCGGGATATTGAGCAGGAAAAAATAGATGGATTACTCGTGATCCCGGCAGATTTGTTTCAGGGGAAGCGGGTGCGTTATTATGCTAAAAGCGTGAGCGATTACGATCTAATGAATCGGTTGCGCAGTGGGATTAGCGAAATTGTCAACAACCACCGGCTTCGGGAAGCCGGGGTGGATCCCGCACTTATCAAAAAGCTTATTCAAAAAGTTGATCTGGAAACCATTAAGGTGGTAAAGGGCAAGGAAAAGAAGAGCGGATTCGATCAGGAATATTTTACCTCCTTCACTTTTTTGTTGCTACTTTACATGACCATTTTAATGTACGGCAATAACATCATGCGCAGTGTGATTGAGGAGAAAACCTCGCGCATTGTGGAAGTGCTGCTTTCCTCGGCTAATTCTTTTCAACTAATGGCGGGGAAACTGTTTGGCGTGGGACTGGTGGGGCTGGTGCAGTACGCCATCTGGGCATTGATGGGAATCGTTGCTTTCCTGTTCGCGGCCAGTCAAATGCCGGGAGTGTTACAATTTGTGAGCATCTCACCCCAGGTGCTAATCTATTTCATTGTATTTTTTATTGTGGGATTTTTTACATTTTCTACCCTGTACGCTGCGGTGGGTTCCATGTGCTCGGACATGCAGGATGCGCAATCCCTTTCTGTCCCGGTAACCTTATTGGTTGTTCTTCCCTTTGTCATCAGCTTTTCGGTAATGAAAGATCCCTCCAGCTCGCTATCGCAAATTCTTTCTTACACCCCGTTTTTTACCCCGATGATTATGTTCATGCGGGTGATTTTAGTAACACCACCGGTCTGGGAAATTGGGTTGAGCCTGCTTATCAATTTCCTGGTCATTCTGGGCATCATCTGGCTTTCTGCCCGGATTTACCGGGTGGGCATTTTAATGTATGGCAAGCGTCCCACCCTTCCGGAAATTTTGCGGTGGGTGAGGTATCGGTAAGTGAAAAGCCGGAGAGGAACAATAACCGATTTTGCAACGGCTAAAACTAAAAGGAATAACTAAAGCATAGTTGGATACTGATTCAGTGGAAAGACATTGAAACAACCGTCCCCGGAGGAATGGAAGGCATTAGAATATAAATCTATTTGTAGATGGGCTTAATCATTTGTGCTGCTGTTTTTCCTTGCCTGTTTTTTTCGAATTGTAAATTTTATCCGTTTAGAATGCGTTTCTGGCGGGCTTCAAAGCAGAAGCCGTGCCCCAACTCCAGCAGAAATTCCTGGAGCTTATCCAGCAGTTGATGTTCCAGATTGGTTTCACTCATGACCTCGGCAGGTTTAAAGCCCAGAAACTCAAACACATAGGGATCGCGTATGGCCAGCTTTGGTTCAGCCTGGTCTGCCGTGGATTGAACCAGTGCAGCGAGTTTTTCTTTATCTCGTGAAAGTTCAGACCGTTCGAAGTAAAGGCTGGCGATCTGGCGCTTGAGTTCCCTTACCGACCAGTTGCCACGAATGCATTCGATTTCGTAGAAGGCACGTTTAAGCTCGTTATCAATGGCAACCAGAAGTTCAACATGACTGTAGGACAAGCTGCTCACGAGTTTTTCCGGTGGAACAGAAAATTGTTCGGACGCTGTCCGCACTTTTTGATTGTTAGCAGCCTCAGGTAACAAAATTGAAATTGTGCGGGCACTGTTCGCACAATCTGAGGATAGGTACGGTAAAAGGCTAAATAATTGTACAGTTGCCTGCGCCCAGAATTACTAATCTCGTATCTGCGTAGTTCCCTGGAGAGTTCACTGAGTAAATGATCCCCGTAATTGGCCCGATCCGCTCCATGCAATTCATATTCAGCAATATAGGCACCGATGAGCCAATTACGTAAGGTGAGGCTGATGTTCACAGCCCTACTTGCCTGAGACGCAAGCGATTCGTGTACTTCCTTAATCGCCGCAATAAGATCGTCAAGGTTAAAAATCTTACCCCCCATATCCCAATATCTCCAAATTCTTCCTTATCTCTGCTTCCAGCTTCTGGCTCTCTTCGAACTGTTTGTAAAGCGTGGCAGTTAATTTAGCCATTTTTTCTTCAAAGGGAATGCCGTCGTCTTCTTGTTCTTCTACTCCAACATAACGACCCGGGGTGAGTACATAACCGTGCTGACGGATCTCCTCGATGGTGGCCGATTTCCACCATCCGGGTTTGTCCGCATAGCCCTCGCCTTTCTTCCAGGCGTGGTAAACATCGGCAATCTGCCGAATCTCCTCCTGAGTCAGTTCCCGATGCACCCGATCCACCAAGCGGCCCATGCGTCGCGCGTCGATAAAAAGGATTTCTCCCGTGCGATTTCGATATCCCCGTTTAATATCTTCTTTTTTATTTCGGGTTACAAACCAGAGGGAAACCGGAATTTGAGTAGTGTAAAAAAGTTGTCCGGGTAATGCCACAATGCAATCCACCAGATCATCTTCAATAATTCCTTTACGAATGGTAAGTTCAGCATTGGTAGAGGTGGAGAGAGAACCATTTGCCATGACAAATCCGGCTATCCCATGTGGTGAAAGATGAGAGATGAAATGTTGAATCCAGGCATAATTGGCATTATTGTTAGGAGGTACACCGTACTTCCAGCGCGCATCATCTTTTAACCGTTCACCCCCCAATCACTCATGTTAAATGGGGAATTAGCCAGAATGTAATCCGCTTTTAAATCTTTGTGTAGATCATTTAAAAAAGTATCTGCATGATGCGGTCCCAGGTCGGCATCAATGTGTCGAATGGCCAAATTCATTTTAGCCAGTCGCCAGGTTGTGGGATTGGATTCCTGCCCGTAAATGGCAATATCACCCATTTTACCACCATGCGCTTCTACAAACTTTTCTGACTGGACAAACATCCCACCGGAACCGCAACAGGGGTCATAAACTCTTCCTTTGTAAGGTTCAATCATTTCCACCAGTAGTTGTACTACGCATTGAGGTGTGTAAAACTCACCACCGCCTTTGCCTTCTGCTTCCGCAAACCTCCCCAAAAAATATTCATAAATTCTCCCCAGTGGGTCTTTGAGGTTATATTCTCTGGCTTTTAGATTGATATCCCCAATTAGCTTCACCAATTCACCCAACCGCACTTTATCGAGCGTGGGACGGGAATAATCTTTGGGCAAAATTCCTTTTAGACCTGGATTTTCTCTTTCGATTGCTATCATGGCATCATCAATTACGCGCCCAATGGTGGGTTGGGGTGCCAGTTTCAGAATTCTTTCCCATCGCGCCTCTGGAGGAACCCAGAAAATATTGTTTGCCAGATACTCATCACGGTCTTCGGGATCGGTATAATCTGTTTCCTGCCTGGATTTGAGTTCTTCGTATTTTTCCTGGAAGGCATCAGAAATGTATTTTAGAAAAATGAGGCCCAGTACTACGTGCTTATACTCCGAAGCATCCATGTGCCCGCGGAGTTTGTCCGCCATTTCCCACAATTTGTTCTCAAAACCAATGTTCGCACCGTTATTTTTAACAGATGCCATAGGAACTCCTTTTGTAAATTTGATTTTAACCATGCAATAAGTTTATTTTTTCAGTTTTAAAATTCCATGGCTAATAGTGAATTTAATTTATTTCTTCCGATTATTATCGAGCTTTAACCAATCCCAGAAGGCAGGACAGAAATCAAAACCGTAATGAAGATTTTTGGCCTGAATAAAAACGTTGGTATCCAATAAATATGGCATTATCCAACTCCCAGCACCTGCGCAAACTTTTTGAATGTTTGGTCTTTAGAAACGCCCAGCATGGCGTAGGCATCGCGAAATAACGTTTGTCCTTCCAGGGTACTGCTAATTAGCGCCAGAGCAAATCGTTTGCTCACCCGGCGGGTAAGATTGTGAAAAAAGTTTCCGCCGCCTTCCTCCGTTGCTGGTCGTTCATAATGTTTCAGCCGTTCCAATAATTCCCGGTACATCTGCTGAAAAGTCTGCCAGTCTATAAATTCTGAATCAAACAAACGTCGTAAAATGACCAACGTACTAACTTTAAATGTTCTTGCCAGACGATTTAATTCCATCTCCAGAGTGTTATCGGGATTATAGTTTTCTTTTAAATTCGCCATAGGTACCAGCAATTCTGCTGCTACCTGGTTGCACCAACGTTCTATTTTTTCATCCGAATACCTTGCCAGATTCGCATCTGTTACCCCCGACTTTCCTAACCAGATATGAGCCAATTCATGAGCCAGAGTAAAAGTTCTCCCGGAAAGCGTATCGGCGCCGTTGATAAAAATGAGCGGAGCGAAATCATCCACCAGAGCAAAGCCACGGAATTCTTCTATTTCTAACGGGCGATGGGTATTGTTACCTACCACCCCGTTCACCATAACCAATATTCCGATGCGCTCCACCTGATCAATAAAATAACTTAATGCTTGTTTCCAGGTGGGAATCGTACTCCGTTCATGAATATTTAGTTTTATCTGATTACGAATTTCAGTGGCAACGGTGTTTGCGTCATCTTCTGGTGTAACCGATCCCACAAACGGTAAAGGTCTTTCCCCCAAAGAGATGAGATAATCACGATACCACTCCTGGCGTTGTTCACAAAGATAAATGGTTTCCAGTAATTCCGGACTGGGTTGGGAAAGCTTAGCTCCTGGAGTGGTTCGAAAATCTGGAATAGGTAAATTCTCCTCTGGCGGCGCTTCCAGAAAAAGAAAACCTAGTGGTACATGAAGGGTTTTTGCCAGCCGTTCCAGTTGTTTTAATGTGGGTTGAAGCTTCCCACTTTCCCATTGTTCATATCTGGGAAATGTTCTCGTCAGGGAATCAACCGTTCGCCCGGCACGTAATCTGGCCCACCGGAGAAGTTCAGATTTAATGGGTACTCGTAATGGCATTGTTTGATTATTCTCCAGATTTCAGAATACTAAATTTTTTTAAAATTTTCTCTAATTATTAGTTTTCACAAATTAATGATTTGCAATTGATTCTACCATTTTTTCAAAGG
>JALWDQ010000587.1:0-292 GCA_027039625.1 Calditrichia bacterium
TTTGTTATTTGTCTTTTGGGATTTAAAAAACCTGACATCTGTCTACAAAAGTAGACGCCCTCCCGAATCATTTTATTCTTCGATCTTATTTCTAACTCCTTAAAAATCACCGGGTAAGAAGATACGGGTTCTCCTGGCACTGAAGTTGTCTTTATTCCGGGTGAAACCGATTGAGGAGAACGCCATGTGCGTGGTGGTAGAAGAAATAACAAGTACCAGAGAAAAACCAAAGAGCCACTCCATACCCGGATTCCCGCTGTTTGGGGAAACCCACTTCATTGTCAATCCCGTT
>JALWDQ010000587.1:302-3403 GCA_027039625.1 Calditrichia bacterium
GAGAAGCGCTGGTTTCGGTTGCTGCAATACCTGCGTGACCACTGGCCGGGTAGTTTTACCTACTCGCTAACTGCCTATCCGGGACAGGCTACCCGTCTCGCCCGCCTGGCTGCCCAGAACGGTTGCCGGAATCTGGTGGTGATGGGCGGGGACGGTACTCTGCAGGAGGTGGTGAACGGACTGTTCGCCAGCGATGCATCCATCAGTCGAGAGGTTCGACTGGGGATATTGAACAGCGGTACCGGGCAGGGACTGGCGCGCAGTCTGGCGCTGCCCGAAACTCTGCTGGCGCAACTCGATCTGATTCGCCGGGGCATTACTCGCCGCATCGATCTGGTGCGGGTGCGCTACACCGGGAGTAACGGGGAAACACACTCCCGGGTGTACGTGAACGAGTGCCAGATTGGTCTGGGGGCCCGGGTGGTGCAAAGGCTGTCCACCCATGCCAAACGGTTGGGAGGAAAGCTGGCGTTTGGCCTCACCGCGCTGAGCACGGCGCTGGAACAGCCTGTCCAACCGCTCACTTTGGTTCTGGATGAGAAGCCTCCTCTGCATCTTCCTTTGCTGGGAGTGGTGGTCGCCAATGGTGCTCTAACCGGTGGGGGAATGCAGTTGACGCCCACCGCCCGCCTGGATGACGGCCTGCTAGATGTGCTGCTGATACACCAGCAGAGTCTGCCACGGCGGCTGCGCAATTTCCCAAAAATCTATTCCGGTAGACATTTAACCACAGCAGGTTTTTCCCTTTACCGAACGAAAAAAATAGTGATTACCGGGCAAATCCGGGTACCCGTGGCAGCGGATGGGGAATTCCTGGGTACCTTGCCTTGCACCATCGAAATTTTACCGCGGGCGCTGACGGTATTTGCCCCGCAGGAAGGAGGTCAACGATGAACCGTACATTGAATCACATCCGGCGCCTGGAGTTTGAGGGGCGCATTTTTGTTTCTTTCGCCATCGTAGCGGTAATTTGTATCCTGTCGTTTACCGTTTTTCGGCAGACGGCACTGAGCGGTGCCTGGCTGGGGCATATGCTGGGATTTACTGCCAGCCAGAGCGTAACCCTGGCGTACCTGTTGGCCGCCCTGGTGATGCTTCCTGCTTCGCTGTTGCGCATGTGGGCTGGCAGCGTGCTCACCTCCCGCCGCATGATGCGCTTCCAGGTGCAGAACGACGGTCTGGTAACGGTGGGAGCTTACCGGCTGGTGCGCAATCCCATTTACCTGGCCGATCTTATTGCCTTTGTAGGATTCGCCCTGGTGCTTCCGCCGGTAGGGCTACTCCTGCCGCTGCTGTTGCTGCTGCATTACGAGCAGATCATTCGTTACGAGGAGCAGGCGCTGCGAAGCCGCCACCCGCAGGCTTTCCTGCGCTATGCCAGGAAGGTACCGCGAATTTTACCCGGCACATCCACGCTGCAACACCTGCGCCTGGCGCTGAGTGAATTTACCATTAATCGGGACGGGCTGGTACACAATGCGCTGTACCTGCTGTTTATTCCTGGATTTTTGTGGAGTGCTTACACCCATAATCTGTTTCATGCTCTGCTGGTGGGGTTACCCGCAGTAGGGCTGTGGACTTACCTGCATGTGCGCATCGGGTTGGCGCACTCCAGAAATAATCACGTTTCAGAGCAAAAGGAGACCGGTCATGAAATTTTTAGTGCATAAAACAGGGGAGCATCCTCTGCGGGATGCCTACGCGGAGCACATTGTGGAGGAACTGGTTCGACAGGAACACCAGCAGGTAACAAACGCTGCGGAAATCAACTTTGTACTGAATCTGACCTCCGTCGCCGCACCGGGCATTTTTCGGCGCAACTCCCGGGCTATCTTTGTGGTCAGTCTGGTGGTGGCCGAGAAGCCTTACGCCAACCTGCGTGCCATCTGCTACCAGACTCTGGTACGCACTCTGGCCAACCTGCTCATCTGCATCGTACCGGAAAATTCCGGAAAACCCGTGGGTAGTACCTTACCTCCAGCGCAGGTCTATTTCACCACTCCGGAAGCGGGTTTCTATCAGTTACAGTTCGAACAAAAGCGGATTTACCAGCGCATGCTCCCCATTGTGGGTGCTCGCTTTGCCATCGAGAACAGCTTTACGGTGGACCTCCCGCGCCGCTGCTGGAAGAATACTCCGGTGGTGGAGCAAATCCGGCGCTACGGGCGGGAGCTGGATGCACTGGGAGTATTGCCGGCACCTTTCCCGCTGCGCCAGTTTTTAAGTCCCGAGGACCTGGAACACCTGTACCACCTGTTTCAGGTAAAAGGGCTAAGCTATGGCAACCTTAGCGCCCGGGAATCGATTCCCGAGCTGGGAGAAACCACCTTCTGGATGACTGCCCGGGGGATTAACAAGGCCCGTATCGGAGCAATCGGTCGGGAGGTGCTGCTGGTGAAGGGGGTGGATGAAGAAAGAGGCGCGGTGCTGGTAAGCGTGCCACCGGACTATGATCCCCGGGCGCGCGTTTCCGTGGATGCGGTGGAACACGCGCTGATTTACCGGGAATTCCCCCGGGTGGGCGCCATTGTCCATGTGCATGCCTGGATGAATGGGGTGCAGAGCACGCGGCAGAATCACCCCTGCGGCACGGTAGAACTGGCGCAGGAGGTGGTGGCGCTGCTGCGGCGTACTCCGGAGCCCCACCGTACGGTAGTGGGTCTGAAAAATCACGGGTTGACCATTACCGGACCCAACCTGGAGGAAATTTTCCGGCGCATCCGCGGGCAACTCATTCGGGAAGTTCCCATGGTGGCCTGAGGTTTAATTAATAACGCAGGGGGCCTGTTTCTATAAGGTTCCTGAATGAAAAAAGGGGGAAAAATCATGAAAACGATGAGAAAAGCGATGTTGGTTCTTTTCTGGATGTTTGTTTTTGTGGGGTGGGTTGGGTTATTCTTGGGATGTAATAAACATTCCACGGAACCGGAACCCCAACCCCAGATTCACGCAATGGAGGGATTCTGGTTGGGGAGTTTTATGCTCAAAGAGAAAGATTCCACCAATCAGATTGTGGCTTCGGGCGTTATTGCACCTACCGGGGAAACGTTTATTCTTACGTTAAGTCCCGAAGAACCATTCTATCGTATTCTCGCTTACGG
>JALWDQ010000588.1:0-3401 GCA_027039625.1 Calditrichia bacterium
TTTTAGGTTAGTAAAAATTTACCTCATGAAATTTTTCGCCCTGCTGAAGCGGGGATATGAGACGCTTCGTCCTGCTGGCGCAGGACTCAGAACGACAGGTTGCTGTAATGGTTAAACAAACAAAGTATGTTTATTTTCAATTGTACCCTGTTACAATGCTGCTTTTACGACACTAATTAAGGTAACTCGAAAATTTCCATTTTCTTTTGTAAAATGCGTTTAAAAATGGGAAGACATAATGACGCACCGATATTCATTATTCCGCTCTTACATTGCTCATTAATGCGTATGGTTTATCTGAAGTCAGAACGCCGATTCCCTACCGATTTGAGCACGAAAAACGAATCCGATTTTTTCATTTCGGATTGCCGTTTTACCTCCCAATCCTGACACCTTTCAAAGGCGCATTCTACACCGGAGACAACCCCTGACGAAAAAAGAGACGTCTGTTTTAACCCCACCATTCAAGTTGCCAAAGCAGCAGAGAGATTTTTCCGTGCTTTCTCCTTTTCTGACTCAATCCCCCATCCCTTCCCCTCATTCACCTTTTTCTTTTATTTCAACAGAATCATACGCCGATTCTTCACAAATTTTCCTGCCTTAAAATGCAGGATGTAAATTCCGCTGGACACGGGGACTCCCTCTGCATTACGCCCATTCCACTGCACCCGATGATGTCCGGCCGGTAACGGCTTATTCAAAAGGGTTGCTACCCGCTGCCCCAGAATATTGTAAATTTCCAGTTTTACTTTTACGGTGCGGGGCAAATCGAACGCAATATGGGTTACGGGATTGAAAGGATTGGGATAATTGGCATAGAGGGCAAAACGACGGGGTGTATGGGGTTGCTGCTCCGGTACGGAAATGCCGGTTAAGATGCTATCTGCCAGGATAAACACCCGCGCCTGGTAGGGTGCCAGAGTCACCGTTTGAAATCCCAGCTGGCTTCCCGTGGTCTGAATCGCTTCCCCGGTAATGATATCATTCAAATAATAAGTGGCATTGGGATTTAGCCCGTACTGGGAAGCCGTGATGGTAAATTGCCCCGTCTGGCTGTTGTTTTTGAAATTGAACAGAGCAATCACAATATTATCCTGGTACTGCCGGGAAATGGCATACACTTTACTTAAAGAGATGGTACCGATTTGTTTGTAATTCCCCCGGGTGAATGCCGGAAACCGAACCCGGGCATGGATAAGCGCCCGATAATAAGGTCGCAGGGAATCGGGATCGCTCCAGTCGATTAAACCGCGCTGGGAGGTTTCCCCCACTTCCTGCCCGGCGTAAATAAGCGGCATTCCGGGAATAGTGAGATGCAAAGCAGCAATGAGTTTGGTTTTCTCTACTCCAAAATCGGCAATGTAGCGCGGCTCGTCGTGATTTTCCATAAAGCGGAAGAAATATTTGTACTCCGGCCACCAGTAGCCATAGTTGGTAATCAACGTGTGCAAATAGCCTAAATCCAGGCTGTTCCAGATGCTGCGGTATCCCTGATGGAAGAGGTTCCAATCGTAGGCCGCATCGAAACGGTTGGTAAAAGCGTAGTTAAAATCGGTGGCAGACAGCTCCCCAATTAGCAACGCCTCCGGCTTCAATTGCTTAAGCGCGGCACGCCAATCCTCCCAGTAATTGTAATTGCGATTGATGGGGCCCCAGGCCACATCGCAGCGATAGCCGTCAATCTTCAGGGAATCCACCCACCATTTCGCCATGTCCATGAAGTATTTGCGCGCATCGGCGTATCCCAGATTCAAATTCGGCAGGGTGAACCAGTTGGAATAGTAGGTGTACACATAAGGCGGAGCCATGGGATAATGCCCGTAGCCCAATCCGTTGGTGTCTCCGATGAGCCGTTTTTCGTAATAGTTCCAGTATGGGGAAACCTGCCGATAATCCACCATATCCTGCGCAAAAGGATGGTACAGGCTGGAATGGTTCACCACATGGTCGATGAGAACGCGAATCCCGCGGGCATGCGCTTCGTTCACCAGTTGTTGAAAATCGGCCAGAGTCCCGTAATCGGATTCAATGGCGTAGTAATCCATCACCGAATAGCCGTGGTCATCGGGACTTTCGTTAATGGGCATGAACCAGAGGGTATTGACTCCCAGGTCGGCAATTTCATCCAGCTTCTGGATAACGCCCTGGAAATCGCCCCGGGCGGAAAAAGAACGGGGATAGATCTCGTACACCACGGCATCTTTCAGCCAATCCGCACTCTGGTCTGTGGAAAACATACTGGCGGTGGAATCGGTAATCCGCAAAAATGAGCGGAAAAATGCGCGATGGCCCGCTGCATCGGTAATCACCAGATTAAAATAATATTCCCCCGCAACCGTGGGTTTGGGGAAACTCACCACACTTTGATGGGGATCGGAGAGGGTTACATTCTGGGGATTGTTGGGATCCATTTCCCAGTAAAAATCAGAAATATCGCCATCGGGATCGGTGGAACCGGAGGCATCCAGCACCATGGTGCCCGAGGCGTTAATGAACACCACCTGCGGCCGGGGATTGTGATCCACCCAGCGGTTGACGATGATTGGTTGGGAATAACCGGTGCTGCTGCCGTTACTGGCACGCGCCTGAATGAGATTGTCCCCTTCCTCCAGGGGGAGCTCCACACTCCACTCTCCGTTACTTACAGCCACCGTAGTATCCGTTCCATTCCGGGAAACGATAACCTGCGAGATGGCAGGATCGTCCACCGTGCCGCGCACCGTTTTGGTAGCCAGCACGGTGTGGGCATTGCGGGTCAGGATGGTGACCACGGGGGGTAAATTGCCCCAGGTGGAATCCAGATCGGTGGGGGAGAATTTCAGGAATCCCCTCCCCTCCCCATCCGGCAACGCCAGATGCACATTGTTGAAATTGGCAAGAATGCGCTCCTGCAGGGGAACATCCAGCACATAATCGCAGAAGAGCAGATCGTACACGTAGGGATTCCAGCCGGTGGAATCGCCACCCAGCGCCGGAGTTACCGCCACCGTACCGCTGGCATCCTTCAGGAAGGTGTACGCAGAGACGTACCAGGGATGATTGAAACTGCCCAGAATCTGCTGGAGTTCCGCAAGGGAGAGGGCAAATTCGAACCGGTTGGCCCCTAACGCGGCGGTATTCAGCACAATACTACTTCCAAACTGCGCCGGATCTCGCTGTATCATCAACCGATTTTCCGTGTTAGGGTCGAAATTGGGATCGTGGGGATTGGCCAGAGTGAGGTACACCCCGTACCCGTTCCACTCCCGAACCAGCATATTGACTCCCGCTTCAGCCGGTACTGGCATCCCGCTGGTATTTTCCATGAGGTACAATCCCACGCGGGTAGCAAAATCCAGTTCTCGCAGCGCAATGGAGAATTTCAGCGAATCGTGCGCGGGGGTGACCTGCAAACGAAATTC
>JALWDQ010000589.1:0-10756 GCA_027039625.1 Calditrichia bacterium
TTATTCTTCTTAGGAAACCACTTCAACTCCAGCTTGCGTACATTGCGCCGAATCTGATTGGCATCCCGTTTTCGCTCTTTTTCCGTTTCTTCCCGATGCCCCTGCATCAAATCGTACCGGATCTGAATACTTAAATCCCCCAACAGCCGCAGCAATTTATCCACCTCCTCTTCCACCAGCTTTCGGTCTTCCACAATTTCCGCGAAAAAATCAATGAACCTCCCAAACGCCATAAGTACCTCCGAACTGGCTACAAAAGAGATTTTTTGGTTTAAAATGCGCAACCGAATCAAATCCTTATAGGTAATGGATTCACTCAAAATGAAATTTTCGATGTAATCCAGCAACTGGGTGTAAATGCTGGATTTCAGTTCCAGAAATTTTAAGTTCTCTTCTTTAAGCAATTCCACTTCAGTTTGTTTGTTGAGGAGAGCAGCGGTAATCAGAATGGTAATGATGGCGCCCATAATGGCAGCAATAATTTCCTGAGAAAAAGGAAAATTATCCGATAGCCGATAGGAATAGCGCAGAAATGCATAGGTGGTTACGGTGAGTGCAATACCCAGACCGATAAAAATGAAGCGGTCGCGTTGCAGTTTGTTCACGAAATTCTCCTTGTCTTATTTTACCGGGGTAAAGTCCGTTCTTTATTCCGGCACCGTTTCCTCTTCCGGAAAAATAATGGGTGTTTGATACACCTCCGGCCGGGGAACAGGAAGCGCCAGTTCCGGGAAACGCTGACTAAGCGAGGTGGCAAAATACCAATCCACATCGTTGCTGCTGCGGGGAGCACGATGCAAAACAGCTTCCCACATGGGCTGATCTTCCATGCAAAAGTACACAAACACTTCGCCCAGCAAGGATCGAATTTCCTGGTAAATGGTACGGTACATCTGCTGGCGCAGGGGACGGAGATAGCGCATCTTTCCATCCATCCCGGGAACCTGTTCTCCGGAGAAGATGCGGGTTCGGGGGAAGCGCGTGCGAATCACCTCCTGCAGATGGGGCGGATAACGGAAACTTCCCAGGCTGATCCAGGCAATCCGTGTGGCAGGGACGTATTCCGCGATTTGCCGGATGAGCTCCCGATAAAGTGGCTCCCAATCCGGCTGGTAAATGATGGGATCGAAGTGCAGCCCGATTAAAAATCCCCGCTCGGCTGCTTGCCGGGCTGCTTTTAGCCGCCCAAGCAGTGTTTCCGATTTGTGCTCCTCGCCCACAATAATTTTCTCCGGATTTACCGACCAGGAGAGTACCACACGCTGATGCGGATGCGAAAACAGGTGCTGAACGTGTGCCGTTTTACTTTTTAACTCCAGCAACACATTAGGCAGGTGCTGTACCGACTCCATTAAATAGCCGGACAGTTCGGTGAGCGGATCCAGTGCCAGGCTGTCCGTTAACTCCCCGGTGCCCATCCGTAAAATTCGATGAGGATTAGCCCGGGAGAGCCGTTCCATCTCCTCCACAATCTTCTGGTAATTGGTGTAAATGGTAATGGCAGGATTGTTGATGTATCCCTGTAAAATGCAATAACTACAATCGATGGGACAATTGGTTGTTTCGTTAATGACCAGATAATTGCAGCAGCGGTATGGAGGTTGAGTCCCGGGACAGGATTTCAGGAACTGCCCGCGAAACCGGGTGAGCCACAAAATGCGTTTCCCTTCGCTTAAAGAAAGCGAAGCAAGATAAACGCGAAAACGCTCCTCGTCTTCAACAATTTCCGCAGGGATATGGGATAATCGCTGGAGAACTCGCCGGGCAATCTCATCCTCTCTAACTTCCGAACTGAGGTAAATCTGAGAAAATTTGTAAGGAAGAGGTAAATCTAACATCGGGAATATTTTAGTATTTCCGGCTTATTTTTTCCGGGCGTTCGAGGCTAACGGCGCCTCTAAATTTCGCTTCAGATTCTGTTTCCCAGACTCCGCATCCGATTCTTCGGAAATATTTAGTTGTGATAGCATGGAATTGACAAAAATATTCACCAGATTAGGATCGAACTGAGTACCGGCGTTGCGTTTAATTTCTTCCAGGGCGGAAAATTTGTCCATCCCCTTGCGGTACACCCGGTCGGAAACCAGCGCCTCGTATGCATCCAGAATAGAAAGAATCCGTGCAAAGAAAGGAATAGCCTCGCCCTTCAAACCGTCCGGATATCCGGTTCCGTCCCAGCGCTCGTGATGATGCCGCACAATGGATGCCACTTCGCTCAACTCCTCAATCTCACCTAAAATCTGGCTTCCCACTATGGGATGGTCTTTCGCCTTGCGCATCTCGTAATCTTCCAGACTATCTGCTTTTTTCAAGATGCTATCCGGCATCCCTATTTTCCCGATATCGTGAAGGGAAGCGGCCAGTTGCAGGGTATAGCGGCGCCCATCGTCCAGATTCAATTCATCCGCCATCATCATCGCTAGTTTAACCACTCGCTGGGAATGCCCGTAGGTGTAAGGATCTTTCGCATCCAGGGCACGCATGAGGGCTTTCAGCGCCTCCAGCAAAATTTCCGCTTTGTTTTCGGTTAATAAATGGCTGGTGAGGCGCTTCCGTTGCAAATTGCGCTCGATAACCACCGGCAACTCATCAATTTTAATGGGTTTCACGATATAATCAGAAACCCCAATCTCCAGCGCCTTTTTCACCAGAGAGAGATCGTGCAACCCGGTAATCAGCACAATGGGAATGTCCAGGAACATTTTCATAATCTGCCGGGCCAGCTCGATACCATTAATCCCCGGCATGTTAATATCCGAAAGAACAATGTCAACTTTATGTTTGCGCACAATATCCATACCACCGGTAGCAGAAAAGGAAAGATGAACCTGATAATCGAATTCCTGTAACGCATCGGCTAACATTTGCCCATACTGAATGTCATCCTCTACAACTACAATCGATGTTTTTGTTTGTTCTTCCATCAGTTAAACGCCGCCAATCCTGTTAAATGATGTCCAATAATTAATGTATGAATATCGTGTGTTCCTTCATAGGTTTTAACCGATTCCAGATTGCACATGTGGCGCATGGTCTGGTATTCGGAACTGATGCCATTGGCGGCAAGGATATCCCGCGCCAGTCGGGCAATTTCCAGTGCATGGTACACATTATTCCGTTTGGCCAGAGATACCTGCACATAATTCATCTGTCCCGAATCCTTTAACCGCCCCAATTGCAGTACCAGCAGCTGGGCTTTGGTAATTTCGGTTGCCATATACACCAGTTTCTGTTGCACCAATTGAAAACTGGCAATCGGTTTGTCGAATTGAATACGCGTCTTAGCGTATTCCAGTGCTTCGTGGTAACAGGCCATAGCCGAGCCCACCACCCCCCAGGCAATTCCATAGCGCGCCTGGGTTAAACATTCCAACGGATTGCGCAAACCGGTGGTTCCCGGCAAAATATTTTCTTTTGGAATCCGGCAATCCTGAAATACTAATTCTGAAGTAACCGAAGCACGCAAAGAGTGTTTATTCTTAATCTCCGGGGCTACAAAACCGGGTGTTCCCTGTTCCACCAGAAAGCCGCGCACCACCCCATTTAATTTCGCCCACACTACGGCTACATCTGCAATGGAGCCGTTGGTAATCCACATTTTGGAGCCGTTCAGGATGTAACTGTCGCCGTCCTCGACCGCGGTGGTTTTCATCCCGCCGGGGTTGGAACCATAATCCGGTTCGGTGAGTCCAAAACAGCCAATCATTTCTCCAGAAGCCAATTTGGGCAACCAGTAATGCTTCTGTTTCTCCGTTCCCCAGCGATATATGGGGTACATGACCAATCCTCCCTGAACAGAGGCAAAACTACGAATTCCGCTATCGCCTCGCTCCAGCTCCTGCATAATTAATCCGTATGCCACATTGTTGACCCCGGCGCAACCATATTGCTGGGGGAGGTTGGCACCCAGAAGTCCCATTTCCCCCATTTGGGGAACCAGATGTATAGGAAATTCACCCTTTTGGTAATAACTTTCAATGATGGGGAGCACTTCTTCATCTACCCACTGGCGGACGGATTCGCGGATGAGCTTTTCGTCTTCACTCAATAGGCCATCGATGTTGTAAAAATCGAATCCCTGAAACTTCGGCATAATACAGCTCAACTAATTTGAGGTTAAAAATACATTATTTTTTGCGGTTTTGAAAGTAGTTTATTAAAAGAAAAATTAACGAAATTCCAAAACTACGCTCGCCGCAAAAAAAAGTACCGACCTTGCGCCTAGCATATTCTATAAGATTTTTTTTAAACTTTTACAGTCCGAATTCAAAGCCAGCACGGATTGCCCAGTTGTCCATTTTCATATTTTCAGCTCCTTCAACATCCAGCTGTCGTTTAACCATGTGGTACACAAATTCCCCAAAAAGAAACGAGCGTTCGCCTATCCGAACCTTTAAACCTCCGCCTACATTCAACCCAAAAGAGCTTTTAAAATTGATAGTAGTGTCGGGAAAAGATTGTAACTCCTCATTAAACTCAATTTTATCCTTCCCCATATACAAACCGGCACCACCACGCACAAAGGGGCGAAACACTCCCTCGCCGAAATTAAGCTTTACCACACCACCTACCAGGATTTGGGAAATTTTCTCTTCTACCAACGTTTTTCCATCGGTCTCGGCTTTAAAAGAAAAGGGAACGACAGAATAGCTCACTTCCCCACCAATCTGAAACCTGGTTCCAAACAAAAGTTCTGCTCCAACGGGAATAAAATCGGATTGGCTTAATTTGGAATCTTCACTATTCTCATCGGATAAATCGAATTTAGACTGTCCATATCCACCAAAAATCCCAATGCTGCTTTGCGCCTTTACAGTAAAGGTGGCGAACAGCACAACCAGCATCACCACAATATACTTTTTCATTTTTCCTCCTTGAATTAGTTTAACAAAAATATTTCATTGCGATTAGATATTTTTGCAATTAACTCTTTTTTTCGTTAAAAGCTGTGATGAACTCCACAATAGGAAAAAACTCCCGATTTTTTGCAGGAAGGAACACGTGCCGATCTCCAGATATTTTCTCACGCGGTTTTTTCACAATTCCTTTAATCCGCAGTTACATCGTGGCGGGGTGAATAGGGAACTCTCTTACCCGGATTGATTTTAGCAATTATTCTTCGAGAAATACCATCTCCATAATTTCCCGGTAATCCTGCACGGTAATGATGCGGATGCCCTCGCGCAATTCCTTGGGAAGTTCATCAATTTCTTTCTGATTTTCGGCGGGAACAATTACCGTGGGTACGTTGTTTCGCTGAGCCGCCAGCATCTTCTCGTTCAGTCCGCCAATGGCCAGCACCTTGCCCCGTAAGGTAATTTCGCCGGTCATGGCAATATCGCCCCGAACCTTACGTCCGGTAAAGGCAGAGAGAAGTGCGGTAGCCAGAGTGACGCCAGCCGAAGGTCCGTCCTTGGGAATAGCACCTTCGGGAATGTGCACATGAATATCGTTCTCCTGAAAGCGGGCGGGTTCAATATTCAATTCCTGGCAAAGCGAGCGCAGGTAACTGAGCGCCGTCTGGGCAGATTCTTTCATCACCTCACCCAATTTGCCGGTCAGGATAAGCTTTCCCTTCCCGGGGAAGACATTGACTTCAATCTTAAGAATATCGCCCCCATAAGGCGTCCAGGCCAGCCCGGTGGCCACTCCTACCAGATCCTCCTTTAATGCTTTGCGGAAAAGAAAGGGTGGTTTCCCCAGAAATTCTTCCAGTTTTTCGGGGGTAATGGTGATACTGGTAAATCCTTTCTGTTCCAGCAATCTGCGATTAACTTTGCGACACAGCGAAGCGATGTGGCGTTCCAGATTGCGCACCCCTGCTTCCCGGGTGTATTCTCGAATCATGCGAATAATTGCTTCATCGGTAATTTTTAGATGCCGGGCGGAAAGACCGTGTTCTTTCAGTTGCCGGGGAATAAGGTGTTTGCGGGTAATCTGCAGTTTCTCATGTTCCAGATAACCCGGGAGTTCAATAATTTCCATGCGGTCCTGTAATGGGAGGGGCATATCCGATTGCACATTGGCTGTGGTGATGAAAAAGATTTCCGAGAGGTCGAAATCCACATCCAGATAATGGTCGTTGAAGGAGCGGTTTTGCTCGGGGTCCAGCACTTCCAGCAGCGCAGCGGAGGGATCGCCGCGGAAATCGGCACTCATTTTATCCACCTCATCCATCAGGAAGACGGGATTGCGGGTACCGGCTTTTTTGAGGGATTGAATAATTTTACCGGGCATGGAACCAATGTAGGTGCGGCGGTGGCCCCGGATTTCTGCTTCGTCGCGCACCCCTCCCAGGGAGATGCGCACAAATTTGCGCCCCAAAGCGCGGGCAATGGAACGTCCCAGACTGGTTTTGCCCACTCCCGGAGGACCTACAAAACAGAGAATGGTGCCCCGTATTTTCTTAACGCGCTGCATCAGCGCCAGATGCTCCAGAATCCGTTCTTTGGGTTTTTCCAGCCCATAATGGTCTTCATCCAGGATGCGTCGGGCTTCCTGGACATCCACTCGGCTGCGAGTGCGTTTGTTCCAGGGTAATTGCACCATCCAGTCCAGGTAATTGCGAATTACCGTGTATTCCGGCGAAAAAGGCGGAATTTTAGAGAGTTTCTCTAACTCTTCCCGGGCAGCTTCCAGAGCATGACGGGGCATTCCTGCTTTTTCAATTTTCTCCTTAAGTTTCTCCAGTTCCCCGGAGAGTGGTTCCTCTTCCCCCAGTTCCTTTTTGATTAATCGCAATTGCTCCTGTAGGTAATATTCCCGCTGGTTGCGCATCATGTTTTCTCGCACTTCCTGATCCAGTTCCCTGCGCATGCGCTGAAAACCGATGGCATCTTTTAGCATCTGGCTAAGAATTTCTACTCGTTTTTCCAGAGAACGCGCCTCCAGCAACTGCTGCTTCAGCTTATGCTCCCCTTCGATATGCTGAGCAACGAAATCCACCACATTGGCAGGATTCTGCAACCCCTGGGCATGTTCGGCGATTTCTTCGGGGAGCTCGGGAATATTGGAGATGTACTCCCGGAAAAGACTCAAAATATCATCCATAGCCTGCTCCATGCCCGGAAACGGGAGAATCTCTTCCTGGAAAGGCTCGATGGTTACTGAAAAGAAAGTCCCCCGCCCACTAAATCGCTTAATTCGAACCCGGTGCAGGGTTTCCACCACTACCTTGAGGTGGTTGTTGGGTAAATGCAGCAATTGCAGAATTCGGGCAACCGTGCCAACCCGATAAAGATTCTGGGCCTGAATTTGCTCCTGATCCGGATCTTTTTGTGAGGCAATCACCAGAAATTTATGGGAGAGGTCTGCGACCTGAACTCCGGAAATGGATTTTTTTCGCCCCACTAAAAGCGGTACGATTACCCTGGGAAATACAACCAGATCGCGTACCGGCAAAAGAGGTAATTTTTCCGGAATTTGATACACAGCAACGTCAGAAATTGAGGATTGTGAAGACGATTTTTTCTTCATGGGAATGTCTCAAATTTTTATTCTTTATGGGAGGAATCCCCTTTACCGGGTAATTCCTCCCCAAAAAGTCATTTTTATTACGCAGACTGGCGAGAATTTCCAAACTTCAGGATTGGGTCGGCTTTTTGACGGATGACATCTTCTGTAATCAAACACTCTCGAACGTTATCCATGGAGGGGACTTTAAACATCACATCCAGCATTACATTTTCCAGAATGGAACGTAACCCTCGAGCACCGGTTTTTCGTTTGCGAGCCATACGTACAATTTCCAGTAACGCCTTTTCGGTAAATTTCAGTTCAATTCCTTCCAGTTCAAACAATTTTTTGTACTGCTTAATAAGAGCATTTCGGGGTTCCACCAGGATGGAAAGCATCTCATCTTCAGAGAGTTCCTTCAGCCCAACAATTACCGGTAGTCGGCCAATCAGTTCGGGAATCAGGCCGTATTCCAGCAAATCTTCTGGTTCCACGAATTCGAAAATTTCGCTATCGCTCATTTTACTGTGGGATTTAATCTCGGCACCAAACCCAATCACCTTTTTCCCGATGCGCCTGCGAACAATATCCGCCAGTCCGTCGAAAGCGCCCCCCACAATGAAAAGAATATTTCGGGTGTTGATATTCACCATGGGTGCTTCGGGATGTTTACGTCCCCCTTTGGGGGGAATGGCTGCAACGGTGCCCTCCAGAATTTTGAGAAGCGCCTGCTGGACGCCCTCTCCGGAGACATCCCGGGTTATGGAGGGGCTGCCGGATTTGCGCGCGATTTTATCGATTTCGTCAATGTAAATAATTCCCCGCTCGGTCGCCTCGATGTCGAAATTGGCGGCATGGTACAACCGCACCAGAATGTTTTCCACATCCTCTCCCACGTACCCTGCTTCGGTAAGGGTGGTGGCATCGGAAATGGAGAAAGGGACATGCAGCAAACGAGCCAGGGTTTGTGCCAGCAGAGTCTTCCCCACCCCGGTCGGCCCAATCAGCAGGATGTTGCTCTTTTCGATCTCCACCTCATCATCCCAACCACCCATAAGAATCCGTTTGTAATGGTTGTACACCGCTACTGCAATGGCGCGTTTGGCTTCATCCTGCCCAATAACGTATTGATCCAGAAATTTTTTGATTTCTGCCGGTTTGGGTAACTCAAATTCTCTGGACTGGAAGTCGTGATACTGTGACTGGCGCAAAATCTCGTTGGCACTGCGGATGCACTCCGAGCAAATACTGGCGTGGGCACCGGTAATGAGTTGCCCGACCTGATGTGCAGGTTTTCCACAGAAAGAACAGCGCATTTCGTGATCAAAACGTTGACTCTTGCTCATGCAATTTTACCTTCCTTTTTGTGAAAAAAGCCAGCCGGGAGTGCTGACTTTTTAGAGAAACTAATTTCCAGAAAAACCTCCCGCTATGTCGTGAGATGAGCCACAATTCCGGAACCGATTTAATGAATTTCGGCTCAGATTATTTGGTTTTTTCTGTATCGCTTTTTTTCTCTCGCCGTACCAGAATTTCGTCGATTAATCCGTAATCCCGGGCTTCCTCGGCGCTCATAAAAAAGTTCCGGTCGGTATCCTTGGCAATCTTCTCGATGGGCTGCCCGGTACGTTCGGCCAGAATCTGATTCAGGCGTTCCCGGATTTTGAGAATTTCCCGGGCATGAATATCGATATCGGTGGCCTGCCCCTGTACACCCCCCATGGGCTGATGAATCATGATGCGGGAGTTGGGCAGGGCAAAGCGCTTCCCCTTCGTACCCGCAGCCAGCAAAATAGCCGCCATACTGGCAGCCTGCCCGATGCAGGTGGTCACCACATCCGGTTTAATATATTGCATGGTGTCGTAAATGGCTAAACCTGCCGTTACAATACCACCGGGACTGTTTATGTAAATATAAATATCTTTTTCCGGATCTTCTGCTTCCAGGAAAAGCAACTGGGCAATGACCAGGCTGGCCACATTGTCGTCGATGGGCGTGCCCAGGAAAATGATACGCTCCTTAAGCAAGCGGGAATATATGTCGTACGCCCGCTCTCCGCGACCAGTCTGTTCCACTACAATAGGTACTAGAGTCATGATGCATCCTCTGTTTTATTGGCTTCGCTTTCAGCGTCCGTTTCGGATGATTTTTCCTGTGATGTTTCTTCCACCGATACGGCCTCCTGAAATGCATGCTGGGGAAAAATCTCGATAACTTCCGCATTCTCTTTTAGCAAATTCAGTACCTTTTGTTCCAGGAGGTTATCTTTTATCCGTTCCTTCAATCGGTTATCTTTTTTAAACATTTCGCGGGATTTTTCATCCGTTTCCAGTGAGTCAATGTATTGCATAATTTCTTCGTTTGTAACCTCAATATTTTCCACTTCAATAATTTTCTTCATTAAAAGATACCAGCGCAGTTCGTGGATGGCTGTGGCCCGATATTGTTCCCGGATTTTTTCCTCATCCACTTCCTGATTGGGAACCTGCTTCTTGTAATCCTTAATTAAATTATCCAGATAATTATCCACCATGCTGGGCGGCACTTCAAACGGATTTTCTTTCAGCACTTCATCAATAAGCCGATTGGTAAATGTGTCTTCAATCCGCTTCCGCAAATTGATTTCAATATCCTTGCGCACATACTCTTTAAGCTGTGCCAGGGTCTCAATAGCATCATTCCCTAAATTCTTCACGAATTCGTCATCCAGCTCCGGATACTCTTTCTCTTCAATTTTCTTAGCATGAATTTCTAACAAAACAATTCTGGGTTCCGCATTTTCTATTTCTGGCACCGGAGGCTCTTCTTTACGGACTATCCGTTTTTCACCGGTCTTAATGCCAATTAGCTGCTCTTCCAGTTCCGGATCGAATTTCCCGGACCCCAGTTGAACCTGCATATTTTCGTATTTATGCCCGATAATAGGCATCTGGCTCTGATCCAATTCCTGAACGTCAAAATAAAGGAAATGGCCTTCCTTTGCTTCTTCCACCTCCTTTACCGTGGCATACTGCTCGCGAATCTTCTGCAGGGTTTCCTCAACCATTTCTTCGGTGACTTCAAGCACCTCTCTTTCTACCCGAAGTCCCTTGTATTTTTTAAGCTCAAACTCCGGTTGCACTTCCAGCTCAACCACAAAACTCATTCCTTCCTGAACATCATTAAATTTTAAATCAATAATTTTTCCTGTGGTTACAGGTTCCAAATTTGTTTCCTGAATGGCCCGGGAATAGAATTCGGATATTGCTTCATCCGCAATATCCTGAAGAATCAGATCACCGTAACGTTTTTTAATAATGC
>JALWDQ010000590.1:0-1052 GCA_027039625.1 Calditrichia bacterium
AACTTGCAATCGCCACCCTTTAGAGCACTGAGTGCTTCAGTTTGTAAGTAGGCTGAACTAAAAAAAAGTAGAAATAGAAAAAACTTTCAATCTTCGCTCTTTAGAGCCCTGATTGCTTCGAGGGGTAAAATATGCATTGACGGAACGTTACATGAAAATGTGCTTTCAATCTTCGCTCTTTAGAGCCCTGATTGCTTCTGATATTATCTGATATGCTTCTAGAATGGCCAGTTGAGCAATCATCTTTCAATCTTCGCTCTTTAGAGCCCTGATTGCTTCTGTCAACTAAGAAACAAAAGTTGACAAACTGATAGATATCTTTCAATCTTCGCTCTTTAGAGCCCTGATTGCTTCTTGACTTCATGATTGAATATCTAGAACTATTCTTATCAAACTCCTTTCAATCTTCGCTCTTTAGAGCCCTGATTGCTTCGAGTGAGTGAGAGTGGTTCGGATAAGTGATATACCTCATCACTTTCAATCTTCGCTCTTTAGAGCCCTGATTGCTTCGAGCCAGTTGAGTAAAGGAAGCGGCCTATTTGTTACATGGTTTAGATGGCTTCTTTCAATCTTCGCTCTTTAGAGCCCTGATTGCTTCAAGTAGAAAATGTATATCTCGATGGAACTCCAACTACTGACTATTCCTTTCAATCTTCGCTCTTTAGAGCCCTGATTGCTTCATCGAATTAGAAGTGTCATAAACTAACAATTCATCACCATTTAGTTCAACTTTCAATCTTCGCTCTTTAGAGCCCTGATTGCTTCTAATAATGGCCTACGGGCCGAGGTGGTATCCTATGCCAAGAGGCACTTTCAATCTTCGCTCTTTAGAGCCCTGATTGCTTCTTCCTCTTCTATTCTCTTGACAAAATAGCTTGGACTGCTCCTTTCAATCTTCGCTCTTTAGAGCCCTGATTGCTTCAGAGCCCTGAAGTTCTTGAAGCTATTATCGACTATGAGGTAGCTCTTTCAATCTTCGCTCTTTAGAGCCCTGATTGCTTCTTGAGGGCCACAGGGGCGACGGGTTCATTATCAGAAGTGAGAGCTTTCAA
>JALWDQ010000591.1:0-3396 GCA_027039625.1 Calditrichia bacterium
CCACACGAATGGGCTTGCGATATTTCTCCTCTACACCCACAAAAACATCCTGCACAAATAAATCCTTCCCCTGAAAATACGAGCGAATAAGGTGAAGCAAGTGCTCGAACGTTTTCTCGCTAATGGGCCGGTTGATGTCTCCCCAGGCAATGTGGTCTTTACTGCTGGGTTCTTCCACAAAAAACCGATCCAGAGGAGACCGCCCGGTTCGTTCTCCCGTTCGTACAATTAAAGCGCCGTTATTGGCCAGTATCCCTTCCCCTCGTACTACAGCCTGCTCAATCAGTTGTGCCGGATACGTGTTAAATTGGATTGACTTCCAGTTAGAAATACCCAATTGATGTAATTGCTCAATCTTATTGTTCATAAAGTCCTCCGCATCATATTAAAACGTTAGATAGACCAGGCATATTATAAAAAAAATCTTCGAAGTAGAAAACTGTTTTTAATTAAATCTCCGGAGGGAGTTTACAAAAAAACAGCCTGCCAGACTAAATCTGGACAGGCTGTTTCGGAAAGAGCCCATTTTTAATTAATTAAAGTTAACGGATGAGCATCATTTTTTGCATCTGGCGGTAAGGTCCTGCTAACAATCGCACAAAATAAATTCCACTTTTTACTTGTTCTCCGCGTTCATTAGACCCATTCCAGAAAATACGATAATGTCCAGGTTCCAACGTCTGCTTCATGAGGGTTACAATATGTTCTCCCAAAATGTTAAATATTTCTAATCGCACGGGTTGTTTTTCGTTTAAGTCGAAAGTAATGTAAGTACCGGGATTAAATGGATTGGGATAATTGGGATATAATACAGTACGTTTAGGGGTAAGTGCGTTAGGTGGTACATCGCCCGGGGGAGTAAAATTAATTTTAATTGTAGCTTCCTGTTTTTTAATGCCATTTACAGAAACAGATTCCAGCAAATAAAAATATGTTCCTTCAGCCCGAAGTTCATCGGTAAAATGGTAATTTTGTGGGACGCTGGAATTACCAGCTCCGGGAATGAGCTGACCGTTAATTTGAAGCCAGGTACCTTCTTTCCCTTTCTTTCGATATATATTAAATCCTGCATTGTCGATTTCGCTACTGGTTTGCCAGGCAAGAATTACTTTAAATCCGGATATCCTGGCTTGGAAAAAGCTTAACTGAATTGGGAGTGAGTAATCTTCACCGCCTTCCGGTGCAGAAATATAAGTCCAGGAACCGCCCAAACGCACGGAATATGTACTGGATGTTTGGTTATTTAACCGTATAGCCAGGTATTTTCCTGAAGGGATGGTAAATGCCTGTTCATCGCAGGCAAAGACGTACTCTTTAGAAGAACCGTCACCTGTCAATTGAACATCAGGTCCGGTGGGTACAAATCCATTTCCGCTGGGATCATCAGCATAACCAATCTCGATCTGAAAATATTGTGGACCCGGAGTATTCAAACCGGACGTAAAAGTAATTTTACCGGTCCAACTGGTACCCTGACTTTGATTACCGGCGGGATAGTCAATGTCAGTCTGGGTGGCAACGCCAAATGCCCATACTTTTGAGCTATAAGGAGTTAAGGATTGAGTTCCCCCTTCGACACCGAAATTTCCCTGTTTTAAATTGGGGTGATTACACAGCACCCAGAATTGCCAATTGTATTGATCCAGAGGAGATACTAAAGGATAAGAATCGTTCGCTCCACCTCCAGTATATGCTGTTGAACCAATGCCATCACCATCTGGATCATTTCCAGTATAGTCGTTCCATAAATTTCCAATGTAGTTCTTATAATTCACTGTAGAACTGTTATAACAATATCCAATTTTCACTGCAGAATTCCAGGTTATAGTGGAACTCCCGTTGGATGTATTTCCAAGGCTGTTGTTTTCCAAGGTGTTAAATGCTACACGACCGCCTCCGGAATTGGAGTTGATGTTAATACCATAATCTCCATTATCTTTGACAGTGTTAAATATTATATCGTTATAAGTCGCAACATTTTGCAACTGGATTCCGTTATGGGTATTTGATTTAACTGTGTTTTTCGCAATGCAATTGTAGCGTGAACCATCGCTTAAAATGCCATCGCCTCCGTTTCCGATCGCTTCATTGGAAAGAATGGTATTATAACCAGAATTTTGCCAGAGAAAAATTCCGTGATACTGGGTATTGTTATTACAAATATTATCGACAGCCAGATTTTCGGTGCTGTTGTCATAAAATTCCAGACCATGATTTGTATTATTAGAGCATGTATTCTGTTTGATGTAAAAGTGGCTGGCACCTACTAATGATATTCCCCAACCATTATGTGTACAATTATTGCTTAACAACGTGTCGTAAGAAGGTGAATTTGTGGCTATAATTCCATAACTGTTAGTATGGGAAGCATCCCATCCACAAATATTATTTTCGATGCGTGAATGATTAGTACCATTAAGGTGAATTCCGGCATATCCCTGAGTAGTGGCTCCATAAAGCTTTAATCCGCTAATCACAACGTTTTCGGCTATCACATCCAGCACATGATCTCCGGGATTGGCAGCTTTAAACTGGGGAGTAGTTGTATTGAGATCATAAGATAAAATTGTAACTGATTTGTTTATATTCACATTTTCTACATAATCGTCGGTTAGATTATCCCCATCATCCAGTACAAAAATGGTGTCAGAAGCGGCAACCGAGTTGATAGCATATTGTAATGTACGCCAGGGATTTCCCTGGGAACCATCTCCCGTAGCATCATTCCCTGTGGGGCTAATAAAATATTGGGCGCCCATACAGAGTTGATATAATGTGGCTAAAAAAAGAAAAATAAGTAAAAAAGTACCATCTCGCCTAAAAAAACATCGGTGCTGGAAACAGAATCGCATCGTTTCTCCTCCTAAGTTAATTGGTAATAATAAGATTGAATATTTTAATTAGATTAGAACGAAATACTTGATTTTATTTTATAAAAATACGGAAATTAAAAATGTGATTGGAGTCAAATGTCCACAAAAAACATATCCTCTTTAAACAAAATTTTATGAAATATTTTAGCGTATTATAAGGGACTTATTGAGTAAAATTTCAATATCAAACTTTGTGACTAAATGAAAAAAAATTTTTACCAGGAGTTTCTACCAATATGAGAAAGCCCCATAACCATTCAAAAATAATATTCTGATTTTTTATTGAGAGAACCAATTTCCAGGATAATGTCTGATTTGAAATCTGTTTTGATATAGGTGTTGTCCCGGAATATTTTTCACCTTCAACATGAAGATGCAAGTTTGGAAAATGCTTTTAAATTCATCAAATTATTCCTCGCATATTTTTATATAAGTCTTTCTTAAAGATTCAGTTACAATATGAAAAGTATATTATTCCTTTCAATAACAATAAAAAAATATTGCAATACTATTATTCATTCTG
>JALWDQ010000592.1:0-3395 GCA_027039625.1 Calditrichia bacterium
AGACCGCCTCTCACAATTCCAGATTTTTAAAAACCGCAGCGCCCGCAGCGAAATACCAAATTACAAATTCTATTATATCAAAATCTTTATTCACGTTCAATTCGTATGATTCGTGGGTAAATATCAGTTCTGAGTCCTGCAAAAAATTACATATTTTATCTTCTTCAGAAAGAGATTCTTCACCCTCGCCTGCGGCGAGGATTCAGAATGACAGAACCCTTCCCCCTTGTCATTCTGAGCGAAGCGCCAGCGGAGCGAAGAATCTCTAAAACAATGAAAGGATTGCTTTAAACAAAAAACCGAAGACCGCTTCTCACAATTCCAGATTTTTAAAACACTGCAACGTCCGCAACGCTCGCAGCGAAATATAAAATCCAAAATCTCAAAATATAAAATCACAAATTTCATTACATCGAGATTTTAATTCGTGTTCATTCGTGTAATTCGCGGGCAAATATCAATTCTTTTAAATAGTAAGTAATTCAGGGGTAAATCCTTCGGCCACTTTCTTGCCTCGCACAATGCAAGATGAGGTTATTTTTTCCCCAATCCCAATTTTAAATTTTTCATTTCCCGATTGGAATTTCCCTGATTTGCAAATAATGATGACCATTTCTCCAAATTTGGGAAAAATACCACTTTTATTCTCCAATCTTCACCAAAATTATTCCATCTAAATTATTATTATTACTTGATAAAATAGGCCTTTCTGAAAAGCGGGAATAACTGGCACAAGCATTGCAAAAACTATTCTGGGTAAAGCCGGAGATACGATGGGAAAAAAGCGAATTCTTGTAGCAGATGGCGACAGGGAAGTGGCCGACAGCATTTGCGAATATTTGAAACCCGATTATCGGGTAGTATATGTGGATGATGGTCGGGAAATCCTTCCCCTGATTCAGAACAAACAGGTCGATTTGCTGCTGGTCGATCTGGATGTTCCCCATGTCTTCGTTTACCATGTTTTAAGTGAGATTCGCCAGAATCACCCCAGAGTAAAAATTGCTGTGATGTACGTATATTGCGATTATACCCAGGAGATGGAGCAAAATATCCGTAAATTATCTGATGTAGTTTTCCTGAAACCTTTTAATATGGAAGAGGTCAAACGGCGCCTGGATGGATTATTGCAATAAAATCGGCAAATGGTGCAATAGTTCTTTCTCGCCAGCGAAAAAAGGAAAAATTGCGATTACATTAAGATAAATTTTTTTTGAAAAATACTATCACGGAAAAATAAAGATATGTAATTTCCACAACGGTGGATAAATATTAGAAATGGTGATTTTGAGATAAGATAAAAATTCTCCGCAGGTTGAGACAAAATTTTTACAAAAAATCAAATTTCCCTATTGACAACTATATATTTTATGCTTAAACTTCAAATGAACTTTAATCATTCACGAATATCAGTTTCTAAAAACGAGGTATTATTGGAAATACCACATGGATAGTGACAGTTGATTTTAAAACAAAATTAAGGCGGCTTGAAAAGGAAAATTCAGGATTTTATTTAACGAGGGTATGCGTTAAAAAAAAGAACGAGTGAATTTTCGGGGGTTTTTCAGGAATTTCAGGGGCCTGGAAAACAAATCTGTACTCGTTCTGAAACGGTGAGGGGAATTTACACACAATCCGTTTTCATCAACGGCGGAAGGGTATTCCAGATTTCTTGTAAAAATTAATACAAATCAGTCGCTTTAAGCTTTCCCCTCAATTAAATATTTTTTGGAATTAGAATTCTTCGGAACAAGCAGAGTTCCGGACAGCAATGCTATAAAAAATGTTTTTTTCGGATAAGGCAATAATCATGCTCAGATTAAATAGCGATCGTCTGGTTCAATTAAGTGTGGTGGGCGAAATTGACCATCCCACATTACGGAAAACCGGTTATGTGGTAAGTTCTCGGGGAACAGTGGATGTTTTCCCCAGTGTGGGTGGAATTAGCTACAATGTGCGCATCGGGCAACCCGCGGTGGGGTGGATGGCGGACCATGTGGAACCGGGAGTAAGCATTGCGAACAAAGGGAAAGCGTATGGTGAATATTCACCCAATGCTGCGTTGAACGTACTGGCCTGTATTGGTAACCGGGCTACGGTGATTTCCGGAGAAATGAAAGGAGCAACGGGATTCGTCACAGGCAAGCACGGTGGTGTGGATCATGTGATGGTGGATTTCGATTGGGAAGTGCTGGAGAAACTTCAGGTAGGCGATAAAATTGCCATCAAATCCTTTGGAGTAGGACTACGGTTGCTGGATTATTATCCCGACATTCAGGTTATGAATCTGGACCCCTGGCTTCTGCAAAAGTTAAACATTCGTGCCACTCATGTGCTGGAAGTGGGGGTTACCCACATCATTCCGGCAGAGTTAATGGGAGCAGGTATTGGAAGCAGTTCCGCCCATTCCGGCGACTACGATTTGCAGCTTTTTGATGAGGATGCCATTCAAAAATACCAATTAAATCGCTTAAGATTTGGCGACATTGTGGCGATAATGAATTCTGACGCCAGGTATGGCTGGATTTACCGGGAAGGTGCTGTTTCTATTGGCGTTATTGTTCACTCAAACAGTGTGATCTCCGGACATGGACCAGGTGTAACAACCATTTTAACCACTGCCACCGATAAGATTCGACCATTTATTGATAAAGAAGCAAATTTGTTAAATTATTTTTATAATGCATGAGTTATCTTAATCACTACAGATGTGTGAAGTGCGGACAGGAGTATGCTTTGTACGATAGCGTCTGGAGATGCCAGGAATGCGGGCACATGCTCCTTGCGGAATACGATCTCTTCCGGGCACGAAAAGAGATGTACCACAATAATTTCGGTTATGGGGATGGTCTCTGGCACTATAAGGATTTATTGCCACCGGTGGCTTCGGTCCATCGTTTATCTCTGAGCGAAGGAGGTACTCCACTCATTTTCTTGAAGAAATTGAGCCTGGAATTTGAGATGGCTATTTTTCTGAAGAATGAGGGGAGCAATGCTACGGGTTCTATTCGGGATCGGGAAATGAGTGTGCAGGTTGCGGCTCTGCGGGAAGCCGGCGAGGCCGCTTTTATCCTGAAGGACACCCCGAACAGTGCGATTTCGGCCAATGCGTATGCTTCCTTAGCAGAGATGAAAGCAGTTTATTTGCTCCCCAACACGGTTCCGATTCAGTTTTTGGGAGAATTAAAAACGTTTGGGGGAGAAGTCATTTTATTCCCTCCCGAGGCCAACAAACAGGAAGAAATTGAGCAAGAAATACGCAAAAAATATCCCTGGACCTTCCTTACCGCAGATGGGACCCCGTTTCGGGTTGAGGGGGCAAAAACCATTCTGTTCGAGCTCTGGGAACAATTACAATATCGTTTACCAGAGGTCATTATTCTGCCGTTGGGTCT
>JALWDQ010000593.1:0-10725 GCA_027039625.1 Calditrichia bacterium
GTGCTCTTCCAGGGCAATCACCACTCCCGTTACCGGTCGGGTTCCAAAGGGTACCACCACCTGAATTCCGGGTTGAATTATCTCGCTGAATGCCGGGGGAATGCGGTATGTAAACCCATCGTCATGGGGAATGGAAAGAATGATGCGCGCGAATTGTGCCATAAAACCGCTTTATTTTTGCTGAAAATATAGAAAAATCCCCCGGGGAATTAAAGCGGTTTTTTGGTGCAGGTGGCAAGCTCACTAATCATTCCACAATCTGCAAAATTTCAATCCGTTCGGAATGAACCAACTGATGGTATTTCTCCGCCAGCATTTTGCTTTCGGGACTTTTCCCCCAGCGACTCCAGGCAGCCTCAAAATCACTGAGCGAATTGAAATCCGCTTCCACCTCGCAACGATTCTCGTAAGTACCGACGAATCCCCGATAAATGCGCAGCGGTGGCCAATCCAGTTTTTCCTCCAGATGCTTTACGATTTTCTTAAGTGCCACCAATCCGCTCCCCATATTCCCCGGTTGAAACTCCACCACAATTCTCCAGCGAATCATGGGATGCTCCTCTCTTTATTGTTCACGAAAATTTAAAGTACTTTTTTTACTCCTTGTCATTTTTGGTAATTTTCGCTGAAAAACATCCTTCATTCTGGTAGCTGTGCTTTGTTCCGCAGGTGTGTTAATCCGCTCAAATCATTTTCATACACCATAAATTAAAACAGAGCACGATAAAAACAAAGTAAATCTTTCACATGAAGACTATTTTGAGAAATACTTCCAATTCTTATTACTTCTAAACAAGGGGTAAACAAGCTGAGACGTTACCGGGGTAGTGTCTTTCCGAACAGATGTAGCCGGGTTAAAGGACATATTTTATTGCGGTACAATCTGATATCGGTAAACCGGTAAGTCCAGTTAAGACCTGCTAAATGATAAATCAACTAAGATTGATTCAGGCAGTATGCTCCACCCCTGGCTTGAGGGAAAGTTCAGGGTATTTTCTTTTCCGGATAAATTTCATTTTTCCTTGACAGGTCTTCCATTTTTGTCTATATTTGTGCCGTTTTTTACGGTTGGGCCCGTAGCTCAGCAGGTAGAGCAGCGGCCTTTTAAGCCGTTGGTCGAAGGTTCGAATCCTTCCGGGCTCACAGAAAAATCCGGGTAGTTTTTACCCGGATTTTTCTTTATATTTCCTTCTCGCAATTTTACCACATACGTTCCGGAAGGAGATTATTCCAAGTCAGCATCTTAAAAACTGTTAATAAAATATATTTTTCACTTGATAATTAACAATAAGTTTGATTATAATATGTACAGGAATTCATAGTAGAATGGAGTAAAAATGCAGAATAAAATTTATGAATTAAAAGCCAACCTTTTAAGTGCTCTGGGGCATGCCAATCGTTTGCGTATTTTAGAATTTTTGAAGGATGGGGAAAAGTGTAATTGTGATATTTATCCCGAATTGAATCTGGAGCAGTCCAATTTAAGTCGGCACATGAAAATTTTGCAGGAAGCGGGCATTGTCTCCGCGCGGAAAAAAGGGTTGCGGGTGTATTACAAGGTGACCGATGAACGGATTTTCAAGATTCTGGACATTGTTACCGAAATTGTGAAAAGCAATCTGAAGCGCAGCCTGGAATTTCTGGATCAGCTCTAATATGTGGTTTACAAAAAGACGTAATTCCCCCTGTCCATCAGGTTTCCTTAGACCGCATATTATTTCGTGTATTAAATATAATTTGGTAAAGATATTTTTTTCTTGCAAAACAAATAGCATCGAAATTTTCGTTCCCTTCGGTTGTAAATTATTTTTTCTATGGAAATTTAATTTTGGCATTGAGAGGCTTTAATAGGGTGAATACACCGCTACACACAACCCGTTTATTTAATTTTCTTTCCCATTTGTCATATTCATTTTATTTATTAAATTTATCAAAAAATGAAGAAGATTATTGAAAAATAAAGAAAGGGGAACCCATGGAAAACCGTGTATTCAATTTTAATCCGGGACCGGCAACGTTACCGCTTAGTGTACTGGAAGAAGTTCGGAACGAACTGCTTAACTACCGGGGCGAAGGACTTTCGGTGCTGGAAATGAGCCATCGCTCCAAAACCTTCGATAACATTGTTAATGATGCTGTGGCGACTGTGAAGCGCATTATGGGATTTGGCGATGATTACACCGTGCTGTTTTTACAGGGAGGTGCAACTGCTCAGTTTGCTGCAGTTCCGTTAAATCTGGCGCTGCAGGGGAAACCGGCGCAGTACATCAACACCGGTTCCTGGTCGAAAAAAGCCATTGCCGAAGCCAAGAAATTGGGTGTAGCGCACGAAGTAATCGCTTCTTCCGAAGAAGAAAACTTTAGCTACATTCCCACGGATTTTCAGCTTAATCCCGATGCCTCCTACCTGCATATTACTTCCAACAATACCATTTTTGGCACCCAGTGGCAGGAGTATCCCCAAACGGGCGATGTTCCGCTGGTAGCAGACATGTCCTCGGATTTTTACTGCCGCCGGTTCGATCCCAATCAGTTCGGGGTTATTTACGCCGGAGCTCAAAAAAATGCGGGACCTGCCGGGGTTACTATTGTGATTATACGCAACGATCTGCTGGAACGCAGTCCGCAGAATATCCCCACCGTGCTCAACTACAAAATCTACGCAGAAAAGAACTCCCTTTACAACACTCCAAACTGCTTTGGAATTTATATTGTGGGAAAAGTGATGCACTGGATCGAAGAACAGGGTGGTATTGATGCAGTGGAGAAAGTAAATCGGGAAAAGGCGCAATTGTTGTACCAGGCGCTGGACAGCACCGATTTCTACCGTCCCACGGCACGACCGGACAGCCGTTCCATTATGAACATCACTTTCCGCCTGCCCAGCGAGGAACTGGAGAAAAAATTTGTGGCAGAGGCCGCCGAGAATGGGATGGTTGGTTTGAAGGGACATCGTTCGGTAGGGGGAATTCGGGCCAGCATTTACAACGCCATGCCCCTCAAAGGTGTCCAAACGCTCGTGGATTTCATGAAGGAATTCGAGAGAAAGAACGGTTAAACATTCTTTCATTACCATTAAAAACAAAAAAGTCGAGCCCGGTAAAAGGCTCGACTTTTTTATTTGACTACCACGATGCTAATCCATGAATTCGATGGGCTCTCCGAAAGTTTCGGAGATATTCAGTAAACTTTCTACTGTTTTGGCGTCCAGAGGGATTCCTTCTTTTTCCCGCTTCTCGTGCATTTCGAATTCCTTTTCGCCGTGCACATAAATTCGGGTCGCCCCTTCGGCCTTTTCCGAATGGACAAGCAGATCGATGTACTCATCCATGCGCTTCTTGAAATTCTCCAGACCAACAAAATATTCCGGATCAACTGCCATAAAAAAATGGCCTACGCGCGGGAAATTGAGCTTACCCTCTTTTTTTGCGACCACGAAGGGACCAAAGTTCGATCCGGAGAGAATTCCTGAAAAAATATCGACCATGACGGACAACCCATATCCTTTGTGCCCACCATACAGTTCTCCGGCTCCGCCTAAAGGCAAAATGCCGCCACCCAGTTGATCCAGCAAGTTTTTCAGCACCCGGGCGGCATCTGTGGTTACCTTTCCGTTCTCATCAGTGGCCCAACCTTCCGGTAGCGGTTTGCCCAGACGATTGTACACCTCCAGTTTGCCCCGCGGAACCACACTGGTAGCAAAATCCATGACCCAGGGTTTGTGGCTGAAAGTGGGTGCCGCTACCGCAATAGGATTGGTTCCGATGATGGCATTCTTCCCAAAAGTAGGAACCACCAGAGGTGCAGAATTGGTCATGGAAATTCCCATCAAATCATACTTGAGAGCCATTAAAGGGTAGTAACCGGCAAAACCGTAATGATTGGAATTGAACACCGTTACCATGCCAATGCCTTCTTTACGGGCTTTTTCGATAGCCAGTTCCATACCAAAGGTTCCAGCCACCTGTCCCAGCCCATTTTGCCCGTCCACATTTGCCAGAACCGAGGATTCTTTCACAATTTTAGGCTGGGCATCGGGAATAATGTAACCGCTTTTGATGCCATTCACATAACGTTGTAACCGGGCAACTCCGTGGGAATCAATTCCTCGCAAATTGGAAAGTACCAGATTATCGGCCACTTTTTCGGCATCTTTCTCACTTACATTCAGGTGCATCATGGCGCGTTTGGCAAAATCGAACAACTTCTCCCAGTGAATTTTTCGTCCTTCCATTGTTACCTCCTATTTGTGATTTGTTTCATTTAGCTACATTTTATTGTTCACTTATTCAAAATGTAATAATTTTAATATTTGTGTCACAGCAATATAACGGCTTTGGTGGAGAGATACAATCATTTAAAATAAAAAAATCACAGCTCTATTTTCGATACATTAGAAATTCACGCTCATTTTTAATTAATGTTAATTAAATTTAAATTGTCAACATATTTTATTCGCATAACGGATATTTTATCGGTTTTAAATGCACGTATTTCGGTAAAATATTAAAATCAATTAATTTTACTACCAAAGATTTACTATTTTTTTAACAACAGGAATATTGGAATTTAGATAGGATTTATGGTGCGATTGATTGTTTTCTCATGAATTTCTGGGCATACGCAGTACTGCAATAATTCTAGCGCAATCGAGGTCGGGAATTTTCATTCCCGACCTCGCCATTGCAAGCAACGGTTTTTTAACCGAACAGTTGCTTACTTTCCATTACCTTTTAACTCTCCTTTCAAAAATGCCTCGTAGGCGGAAAGATCCAGCAACCCATGTCCCGACAGGTTAAACACAATCACCTTTTCCTTCCCTTCCTCGCGTGCTTTTTCCGCCTCTTCAATGGCTGCCTGAATCGCATGGGAAGATTCCGGGGCGGGAATAATCCCTTCCGCTCGGGCAAACTTCATCGCTCCATCGAACACTGTAAGCTGGTCCAGTGCCCGCGCTTCGATTAAACCGTGCTGCAACAGAGCGCTGACCAGCGGCGCAGCTCCGTGGTAGCGCAACCCACCGGCATGGATGGAAGGCGGAATAAAATCGTGCCCCAGCGTGTACATTTTTAGCAGAGGAGTCATCCCAGCAGTATCGCCAAAATCGTAGTCCAGTTTGCCATTCGTTAATGTGGGACACGATACCGGCTCCACCGCAATTGCCCGCACCTTCTTGCCGTTAATCTTATCCCGCAAAAACGGAAAAGCCAATCCCGCAAAATTACTGCCCCCACCATGGCAGCCGATAATGACATCCGGATATTCCCCAACCTGCTCCAGTTGCTTCTTCACTTCCTGGCCAATAACGGTTTGGTGTAACAGCACATGGTTCAACACACTTCCCAAAGAATATTTGTAATTGGGATTGGAAACCGCTTCCTCAACTGCCTCCGAGATGGCAATTCCCAGGCTTCCGGGACAATCCGGGTCCTCTTCCAGAATTTTTCGTCCCGCCTGAGTACGGGGTGAAGGAGAAGGATAAATCTCCGCTCCGAAAAGATTCATCATCGTTTTACGATAAGGCTTCTGTTCGTAGCTGACTTTTACCATGTACACCGTACACTCCAGACCAAACATTTCTGCAGCAAAAGCCAGCGAACTTCCCCATTGCCCGGCGCCGGTTTCAGTAACAACCTTTTTGGTTCCTTCCATTTTATTGTAATAAGCCTGTGCAATAGCGGTATTGGGCTTGTGGCTCCCCGTGGGGGAAGCGCCTTCGTACTTATAATAAATTCGGGCAGGGGTATTCAACATTTTTTCCAGTGCAGTAGCGCGAATGAGGGGGGTGGGGCGATAAATGGCATACGCCTCGCGTACAGGATCGGGAATGGGGATTTCGCGCTCGGTGCTCATCTCCTGCTCAATAAGGGTCATTGGGAAAATGGCTGCCATATCCTCCGGGGAAAGTGGTTGTTTTGTAGCCGGGTGAAGTGGCGGATCCAGAGAAAAAGGCAAATCCGCAGCGATGTTGTAATAGTGGGTGGGAATTTCCGTTTCTTTCAAATAAATTTTCCGTAACATGACTCGAGCCTCCTTACGTTTTAGTGAAAATAAAAAACCCGCTGTCCATTTTCGGGCAGCGGGCGTCCATTTAAAGAATATGTTTATTTTCTATGGAATATACTTCACCCACTGCCAGCAACCTGACCACCACCACCAGAATTTGCCGTTTTGGGTGAAGCGTTTATCCATGCCTAACCTTCCTTCAAAATTTTGTTCAAATATAATTTAAAATTTTTAGGGAGCAAGCATTATTTTAATCGAACTGCAAAATCTTATATTCACACCGCTTTTTATTTTATTGTTCATCTATTGCAACATACCAGATACCCCATACAAAAATTGTAATTAATTTTGCTGATGTTAATTAAAAAATTTAAAAAAAATACCCTTAAATTCTTGCAATTTTGTCAAGAATTGTATAACTTGTTATAAATAAAATAAAAAGAATGGGAGGAGTATGAAATCCTTCTTTAAATCTTTTGGGATATTTTGTTTCATTTTCCTTAATGTGTTTTATCTCTGGAACTGTGACTTAAGCCCCAGTAAAATCGTAGAAGAAAAATATGGGCTAACGGGAAAAGTGATGGATTCGACCGGGACGGTTATCAACGGTGTAAAAATTTACTGTCTTTACCACCTGTCCCATTTTCCTCTGGAACCCCAACCTTCTTCTCCAATGCTTGCTAAAGAGTCGGATGCAACAAAGCCAAGTGAATTAGATGTTATCCAGAACTTTCCCAATCCTTTTTACAACTCTACCTTCTTGCGGATTTACCTATCTCGTGAGTCCCGGGTGCATATCTCTCTTGTTTCAGAGAAGGAACAAGCAAGTTACACCGTGTTCAATCACACCTTGTTAAATGGCCATTATCAGATTTTTCTGCATTCTTTAGTGGATTCTTTTCAGTTAAAAAATGGTGCTTATCGTTTTATAGTAGATGCTCAATCCGTTGACGGGGAAACACATTATCGTGGAGAAGTGAATTCCCTGGTAATAAGCGATTTAGGAGCCCCCAATTTGAGAAGCGATTATTATGGGGAGTATTTTTTTCCCTACAATGAGGCTTTAATTGGTAAAGAAATCCGGAGAACATATTTAGATCCTTATGAGGTTGCAACTATCGTCATCAAAAACCCAATTTATCTTCTGTTTCAGAAAGAAGGGTACGAAAATAAACTTATTGGAGTCAATTTGTATCCCTCATTATTAATAACTAAAGATATTATTTTAAAACCAATAGGAAGAAAATGAAAATGAAATATTTCCAGGTATTCATTTTAATATTTTTATTTCTTTCTAATTTATTTGGCGAAGGAAATTGGAAACGTATTTCCCCGAATCCTCTTTTTACTTTTCCTTATTCTGCTTCCGTAGCAGATGGCTACGCTTTCTTTTTATGTCGGAATCACTACCTCACCATCATCAAAAACGGTGGGCGAACTTTACAGGCTTTCAAATTCTCCTCCAGTAATGAAACCGGTACACTTCGATTTCAACAGATATCTTTTGCCGATTCTTTAACCGGAATTTTATATTATCCCGGAGATGGTGTATTGAGGACCACAGATGGTGGGCAAACCTGGCAGGAAATATTTCCCCCGGAAAAGTATTTTTACGTCTGCCATCTCCGTCCTTCCGGGCGAGGATGGCTCCTGGGGAATAACGAAGCCTACCGAACTGAAGATGCGGGCGTTACCTGGACGCCCATCACCGATTCTACCCTATTTCAATACGGAGAATTCTCTCGTTTATTTTCCCTGGATGATAACAACCTCTGGTTAGCCACTTCCGCGACCAGTACTGAACCGGGAGCCATTTTACACAGTACCGATGGAGGCACCACCTGGGAAGTGTTAAACACCGGTCTTCCTTCCGATTCTCTCCATCAATTAGTGTTTAATGATATTAAAATTCGCCCCTCGGGTTTGGGCTTTGTAATAGGAGAATTACAATACAACCTTCGACATACTTCTTTAATATTGCGCACCACCGATTTTGGTGCTTCCTGGTCGGTGGATTCTTCCCAATCGCCTATCTTTCAGCATATCCTCACACCATCAGACAGTATTTGGATTTTATATCGAGAAGGATTTATAGACGGTGGAGCTCAATTAATCAGCAGGGATAAAGGAATTACCTGGTCACTGGATATTTTAAGCCATTACGGAACTCTAAAAGCTCCCGTGTATATTCCTGACACTCAAACAATCATTCTTTTTAATATTTATCGGTACTATCGATCTAAAGATTTTGGGCAAAATTACACGCCGATTACTTACGAAAGAGATTTGTACATTTCTTATTTTGCAATCGATTCGAATGCCCCGGCAGATTCGCAACTGATTATAGCCGGGAATTACTTTTCCCCTTATTTTTTAATCAGTCCGGATGGGGGTTTAAGCTGGCGTCGGGATTCATTATTGAGCTCTATTTACAATATTAGTTTCACAGACGTTTCCATTGCCAGTGGAACGATTTATGCGATATGGGATGAGTTCGTAATTATTAAATCCACAGATGGAGGACATACCTGGAATAGTGCGTATATCCCGGGAGGTTATTGGCTGAAAAAAATCAAAGCTTTGGATTCGGAACAGGTCATTGTGTCTGGTCATAACCAATTAGGATATGGTTTATTTTTTTCCTCAAATGGAGGAGCCCGCTGGAATTTCACTCCCCTGGATAGCAGATTCTCACTTAATTCTATTGAACCAATAAATAATCATACCTGGTATGCCGCAGGTAACCATCCTTTCGAGACCTTATTAATAGGGGGAATCTATCAAATCTGGGACAGGGGTTATTTTTGGCGTTTGGTCTCTGTCGAATTTGAAAACGGCATAATTCATTTTCAGATGGTTAGTCCCACCACGGGATTTGCCAGCAACCAATATTCTTTTTATAAAACTTCCGATGGCTGGAAAACCTGGGAGATTACATTTACCGGCGACGATTCCCTGCCACTCTCCGGATTTTGCTTTCAAGATTCCCTCCATGGCATTATTCAAAAAGGGAGTGATTTTTACCTTACTGCCGACGGAGGTATCACCTGGGAATACTGGGATTCCCAATTTCCCTCTTCTTCCCAGGTTAAGAAAATTGCTTACACCAAACGAGGGGATATTATACTAATTACGAATTCCTATGACCTATTTATGTACACGGAAGATAACCATACTCCGGAAATCCCCTCTGTTCCCCGAAAAGATGCGCAGGCAAGGGGTTACCAGCTTTATCCCAACCAGCCCAACCCCTTTAATGCTCTCACGAAAATTCGCTACAAAATACACGATGATGCTCTGGTGGATGTGAGTATCTATAATTTATTAGGTCAAAAAGTAAGTACTCTGGTGCATGAATGGCAATCGGCGGGAGAGCATGAAATATCATTTGATGCCCGTAACCTCTCCAGTGGAATTTACCTTTACATCTTACGGGTAAATGATTTTCAGCAAGTTCGTAAAATGATTTTACTGAAATAGCACCCGGGGAATTCTGGATTCGTTTTTTCAATTATTTGAATCTATTGCAGAAAGGAAAGTTATTCTAATCTCCATTATTCCCTCAATCCCTCAATATCGTAGGTGAAACGATATTTTTTTCCATTTTATTTTTGGCCATCTGTTGAATGTTCTAATAATCCACCCCGGGCTGTGCCAGTATGCCCTGCTGAAAAGGATGTTTTATCTCACGCATCTCGGTTACCAGATCGGCAGCCTCAATAATCTCCTGCGGGGCGTAACGACCAGTAAGCACCAGGTGCAGATGTTTTGGCCGGCTTTGTGCTACCTCCAACACTTCTTCAGTGGATACAAGCCCTTCGTAAATGGCAACATTTATTTCATCCAGAATGATGATATCATAATCGCTTTCCAGATTCTCCCTCACAAATTCCAGCGCAGCTTTTGCAGCCTGAACATGATCCTCGAACGGTTTGTTGTCGTTCAAAATACGCACAAACCCCTTGCCCATCCGTTTCAACTCCAAATTGGGTGCTAGACGTTTGTAACTTTCCAGCTCACCATATTTCCAATCGCCTTTAATAAATTGCACCATCAAAATGCGCCAGTTGTACCCTACGGCGCGTAAGGCCAACCCCAGGGCAGCCGTGGTTTTCCCTTTGCCATTTCCGGTGTACACAATGAGCAATCCCTGGCGCTTTTCTCTGGGAACATGCGGTAAACTCATGGCAACTCCTTTCCGTCCAATTTCTCCATCATTTAGTTAGTGAAAATAAAACGGGAAATTGGACGTTCCAAACATCTTCCAAAATTTTAGTGTGATTTTCCTGTTCTTCTCCGTATAATTGAACGGTATTTGAACAGTATCTCTAAAAAATGTGAGGTGAATATGAAAAGAATATCAGTTTCCCTGGGCTTACTGCTGTGGTTTCTTCCCGCTCTACTTTTCGCTCAGTTTAAGCTGGAAAATGTGGTATTTCCTCTTCCCGAAGAAACACCCCATGTACTGACCCCTGTCGCCAAAATCACCTTCCAGCCCATCCTGGAAGGTTCCGCTATCGTCAAGAGTCGCACCCAGAAAAACGTGTACTGGACGCTAAACGATTCCGGAGACAAAGCCCGTATTTTTGCCATCGATAGCCTGGGGCGGATTATCAAACCACGCTGGGCCAGCCGCCGTTACGAGGGCATTCTGATTCCCGATGCGGTAAACGTGGATTGGGAAGATATTGCCGTGGATGATGCAGGATTGCTTTACAT
>JALWDQ010000594.1:0-3391 GCA_027039625.1 Calditrichia bacterium
GAAAAATAACAGGACGATTGCATTGTGGAAAGGCTCACTCACCACCTCCGCTTCTTCCACGGAAAAGGGTTAACTTTTCACAGAATAATCCGACAATGGAACAGAATATGGTGAAAATTGAATGAAAAAGTTTTTTCATGATTTTCCTGTAAAGTTAACACAGAAAGTCGTATGGCACAGAAAACCAGCATTTCTCTGAACATTGACGGACATTATTACCAGCAGGTGGTGGAAAATATTAATCTGGGGGTTTACACCACCGATTTAAAGCGCCGCATCCTGACCTGGAACAAAGGAGCCGAGAAAATCACCGGCTTTTCTGCCGAAGAAGTGATTGGACGAACCTGTGCCTACGATGTGTTGCATCATCAGGATAAACATGGCACGGTGCTGTGCACCACCGATCTCTGTCCGTTGTACCGTGCCATGAAGAAAGGGGTACCCAGCAGTTCCCCGGTACTGGTAACCACCAACACCAAAAGCGGTAAACGACGCTGGGTTTCGGTAAATGTGGCTCCCATAAAAAACCAGGAAGGACGGGTGATTGGCGGGGTGGAAGTGTTTGAAGATGTAACTCAGGCTCTGGAAGAGCAGGAAAAAGTGAAGCAGATTCAGCGCTCGCTCCTGAAATTCACGTTGTCCCCCAATTTTCCCATCCAGGTCACCACCCGCTACATCCCCAGCGAAATGGTGGGCGGCGATTTCTATATGGTGCAGGAACGAGGTCAGCGTCTGTTTTTCAGCACCGCGGATTTTGTGGGTCACGGATTACCGGCAGCCCATCTGGCCAGTATTTTTAAAATGGGATTGCAGGTTGCCCTGAGCGAGAACCTCCCCCTCCATCGCATCCTCCCGTACCTGAACGAACAGCTTACCCAGATTTTCGAGGAACCCTACCTGGGTACCGCGCTGGTGGGATGCCTGGATTTAAATTCGGGAATCGTGAAAATTTTCAGCGCCGGTAACCCGGATGTACTTCTGTTTCAAAAATCCAGCCGCACCTATCGCAGCATTTCCCTGTCGGGATTACCTCTGGGGGAATTTTTCCAGCCTCCGCCTGCCAGAATCATCCATTTTTCCCCGAATAATCTTTTGCTGTTTTACAGCGACGGAATCAGTGAAATCCGTAACCAGCAAAACCAGGAATGGGGTATCCGGCAATTGGCCGAGATTGTGCAGGATAATATGGATAAACCAACAAATGAAATTTTCGATCGCATCATCCAACATGCCAGTGATTTCGACAGCCATGTGGAATTCGAAGACGATGTTACCCTTCTTGCTCTGGAATACAAAAATTCACGGTAGGGAGGGAAATGTGCCTGATTCCAGCTATGAGGAAAGAAAAGCATTCACAGTTTGGTAACCAAAGTCAAAACTTCGGAAATACTTTTATTTCCAATAAAAACAAATCTCTAAAGGAGCAAAACCGTTTTAAAATGAATGGGAAATTGAATATTAGAATAAAATTTGTTTCCGATGGTTATATCGATTAATTTATTTGAAAACTTTGAAAATTTATTGTATAAAGAAACTTTCAGTTTTTACCATTAATGAAATGCAGTGTTTGAATAAGTTTCTTGAGGCGTAACTGGGCGTAATCTCGAAAGGACGCCTCGCTGTTGCGATCCACTTGTAGGAATTTCCGATAGTACCAAAGGGCAACGCGTTTGTCTGCGTAATAATTCTCATATAGGGAAGCCAGGTAAAAGTAAATTATTGTCCGAGATGGATCGTATCTCAGGGCGTTCCGGTAGCTTTGGATGGCATCGGGGTAGTTTAATTGAGATTCCAGAGCAGAACCAAGCTGGGTATAGAAATCCGCTAAAAAGTTCGGGATGGCGAGCTGGATTCCCTGCTTGAGGTGTCGTACCGCTTTGGAGTAGTGCTTGCTTTCTTTTAAAGCTATCCCCAGGTAAAAGTGAGTAAGGGCGTCGGTACTGTCTCGTTGCAGTGCACGGGTCAATATGGTTTGTGCGGCTGTAAGGGAATCGGAATAAAGGAGACAAACTCCCAACCGGCGCAGGGTGGGGGCGCTGGAATCCCCCAGCGCTACCAGACGATGAAAATTATGGGCAGCTGCGCGGTAAAGCTTTTTCTGGAATAGAATGTTCGCCCGAATTTTTAACAACGGCATTGAGCTGGGATGGTAGCTCAGTGTTTGTTCAATAATCAGGAAAGCGCTGTCCTGTTTGGATTTCCGCAGCAGAAATTTTGCCAGTGTTAGGGCGGACTCCAGATCGTATGGGTTCAACACCAATGCTTGCCGAAAATAATGAATAGCCCGGGCGGTATTTCCCGTTTTCAAAACGCAGATAGCCAACCGCCGGTGAAGATGGGCATTTTGAGAATCCCGGAGCAAGAGGTTGCGGTAAAGGCGTTCGGCTTCCCGGTAGTGCTGACGAGCAAATTCAGTTTCCGCCTGCCATAGGCGGGCACCGTAATGTGTGGAATCAATTCGTAAAATTTTGCGAAACAAGGCAGCCGCTTCGGCGAAGCGATCCAGAATGTAGTAGCTTCTCCCCAGAGCGAAAAGAAATTGGGTATTGCTGGAATCCAAGGCAACCGCTTTGTAAAAATAGGATAGTGCTTCCCGCTCATTGAGGAGATTTCGCCATGCCATGCCACCAAGGTAGTAAAGACTGGCATTGGTTGAATCGTTTTGCAGAGTTGTGGGAAGCCAGGTAACTACATTCTGGAATTTCCCTTGCAAGTACAGGGCTTTCAGCGTGTCTGGAAACGTCTTATCCTGAGGAAAAAGTATTAGAGGGGTTAAGAGAAGCCCGGGGAAAAGCACCTGCCAAATGAAGTAATGAATTTTCATAGTCGTACTTTGCAAATTAGATAAGATTTTCGATTGCTGACACATAGAACTTTACATTACATAAGAAAGAGCCTTTCCTGGAGTCTCCTCTCCTTAAAAAACCGTTGAAGCTTATTTTTTCTCCAGGAATCGAAAAGTAATCGGAACTGGTACCCACGTTTTCACCGCTTTCCCGTCTTTTTTACCGGGTGAGTATTTCCACTGCATAATCGCTTGAATCGCAGCATCGTCCAGCGCTTTGTGCCCGGAAGATTCCAATACCGTACACCTGGTGACCTTACCGGTTTCGTCCAGAACGGCTTTAATCACCACCTTGCCGCTCCAGTGGTTTTTCCGGGCCTGCAGAGGGAATTGGGGTTCTACCCTTTTAATCACCCGGGGCTTTACGGTAAGCTCTTCATAGGGGACAATGTCTCCACAGGAAAATGTAACGAATAACAAGAGCCCCACAATCAATAATGCGCTGAAAGGTTTACCCATGAGATTCTTCTTTAAATTTTAATTGAATTTACTTGATTTTTCTAATTTTTGCAAATCGCAGTGCTAACCCCTGTCGCAGAGGCGTAG
>JALWDQ010000595.1:0-3391 GCA_027039625.1 Calditrichia bacterium
ACCCACTGGTTTACCGAACTGGGTGATGATGGCCTGTTCCTTCTCGTTTACAATATATGCCGAGGAATTCAGCAAAAGCAGGGCAATAAATGCCAGAATTGCCAGGATTACCGTTTTGGGATGTTTCATTTTTGTTCCTCCTTGCTAAATTGAAAGAGGGGAAGAATACCGGTGGCTTTTTCGTCGGTCACAATGGTGCGTCCCACATTTTTCAGCACCTTTTGCATGGTTTCCAGAAAAATGCGGTCGCGGGTCACCTCTTTTGCCTTGCGGTATTCCTGGAACAGAGCGGTAAATCGGGCAGCTTCGCCCTTGGCGCGATTCACACGTTCCAGGGCATATCCCCGTGCCGCTTCGATGGTGCGCGCCGCTTCTCCCTTCGCTTTGGGAATAACCTTGTTGTATTCCGCCCAGGCTTGATTAATCAGTTTTTCCTTCTCCTGTTGCGCTTCGTTCACTTCATTGAAGGCCGGTTTTACCGGGTCTGGCGGGGTAACATCCTGCAGAACCACCTGCTCCACCTTTAACCCCGTTTCGTACTGATCGCACAGCTTCTGCACTTTTTCCATCACAGCAGTGGAAATTTCCTGCCGTCCCACCGTAAGCACCTCATTCACCGTGCGGTCGCCCACCACCTCGCGCATCACCGCTTCGTTAATATCCCGAAAGGTTTTAATGGCGTTACGTACCCGAAAGAGAAATTTGTAGGGATCTTTAATCCGGAATTGCACAATCCATTCCACTTCCGCGGCGTTCAAGTCACCGGTGAGCATCAGCGATTCCTCTTTGTAGGGACGCTCTTCGTACCGGGTGCGCACCCCTGCTTGCGCGGTACGAAAACCAAACTCCTCCTTTAATTGCCGCTCTACGGGAACTTTGTACACCTGTTCAATACCCAGCGGTAGTTTGAAATTCAGGCCGGGATTTACCGTGCGGGTAAATTTTCCCAGCCGCAAAATAACGCCAACTTCCTCTGGCCCCACCGTGAAGAACGAAGAATACAGCACGATGAGAACCAGCAAACCAATCACACCCCACTTAATGAGACTTTTGTTGAATTGTGGAGGGCGAAATTGGTTCAAATCAAAGGGTGCCTGTGCATCCATAAAGAACCTCCTTGGTTACTTAATACCACCAATTTACCCCGGGAAACGATCCTAAACGGCTCCCGGGAAGAAATTTTAATTCACCCGATGGTTTGGGCTACCCAGTCAGAAGCAATTATTTCATGTACCTCCGGAAAAATTTGGTTAAATTCTATCGAGCGTTAAGATCAGGGTGCCGTACCATTGTTTTATTTTCTTTGTGTGAACCATAAAACCGGGTACGCTGCGGCGGAAAAACCTCTGGCAAGCATCCCAATTCCGCTGCGTTCAATGAATTCACTGCCCGCAGCGGCGCGATCTCACGTCAAAATATTCCCATATCGTGCTCTCGATATTCTGCACCCTTCGAGCCTTGTTCCATGGAATATAGCGGTAATTCCGGCACTTTCCAACCTGTGCCTTAATTCCAGACGCAGGATATTACCCGGTTCCGCAAAAAACATTCAACAGAAACCAAACAAAATGGTCACATGGGCAAATTGGCAGGAAGAGGATAAACCATGGAAGAAGAGAGTTCCACCCATTTCTGGAAGAAAATGCTGGCACCACGCGGACTCCAACCGGTAAAGTTTGAGCATCCCGAACAGCTCTTTTCCCTGCTGGGTCTGCAGGATGCGAAAGCGCAACAGCGTTTCTATCATCTGATGCAGAAGTATTCTTTTCGTTTGATGCTGCATGATCTGCTTCAGGAGCCGCACGGAATAAAACAGGTGGCGGAATTAAGTCACTACGCCTCACAGGAGCGTGTGCGGGAGATGTTGCAGGAATTACAGCACATCGGGATGGTGGAAGCGCAGGGCAAGGGATTTCGGTTACGGAATGCGGCTGTACCGCGCATTGGCGATGTGCTGGAACTGTACGTGGGCTGCTTGTTGCGGCGGGAGTTCGGGATGGAAAGTTATAGCAGTGTTTCGCTGGCAGGTGGCGATGCTGGTGGGGATTACGATGTACTGGCAGACTGGCAGGGGCGGTTGGTTTTCGTGGAAACCAAGTCGGCTCCCCCCAAAGGAATCCATAATCCGGAAATTGCCGCTTTTTTGCAGCGGGTGAAGGCGCTGTTGCCTCACCTGGCCATTTTTCTTAACGACACCCATCTGCGGGTGAAGGACAAAATCGTGCTGATGTTCGAGGAAGAATTAATCCGTTTAAAAGGCATCCACACGCTCCATTCCCAGCCCATCGAGCGGGTGCAGGATCAGATTTTTCATCTGCACCATTTCATTTACATTACTAATAGCCGCCATGGACTGGTACACAATTTTGCGGTTGTTTTTCGGGATTATCTACGTTATCATACCGATGCGGACTTCTTATTTTAGTTGAGAATAGCAATTCTCATCAGATTAAAAATTTTACAGGAGGTACCATGGAAAAGAAGGTCAGTATTGAATATTGCACGGAGTGAAACTACTATCCGCAGGCTGCCAGGCTGGCAGAAGTGATTGAAAAAGAAGTGGGAATTAAACCGGAACTCATTCCCTCGCATGGTGGTGTGTTCGAAGTGCGGGTAGATGGTGAATTAATTTTTTCCAAGAAGCAAAAATTTCGCTTCCCGGAAGAGGAAGAGATTTTAGAGAAGTTACGCTCGTAATGGGTAAAGGAGCTTCGCGTTTGGGGTGGCTAACCTGCTGTTAATCAATCAATTTACAACAATAGAGATTCTTCGCTCCGCTGGCGCTCCGCTCAGAATGACGGGTAGGGCGGTGCTGTCATTCTTCACCCTCGCCTGTGGTGAGGGTGAAGAATCTCACCATCGCGGAGCGATGGGATGCGAATGCGCTTATACACTCATCCACTGGATCCTGTGGACAGAACCCGTCCGCATGCTCCTGCAAATGAATGTTTTTTAATATCATGTTTATCCTGTTAATCCTGTCAATTCATTCCCACAAATGGATTTTGTGGGCTAGTTGCACGCCGTCCCTGTCGGGACGGCTTTTTCGGTGTTTTACCTTCCCCTGAATTCATGGAATCCTTGGTATTTTCTAGCAGGGAACATCTAACGATATGGTTAAAATGTACTGAAATATTTTTCGTTGCGTACGTTGCGCCCGCTGCGGTTAATTTTTTGCATTTAAACATTCAAAAATCTTTGCGCACTTTGCGCCTGCGTTGCGCTCTTTGCGGTTAAATAAGATTATAATCACATTTTCAGAGATTCTTCGCTCCGCTCAGAATGACAGAGGGGAGTATCTTCGGTGTTTTTCCAAAAGATCAGTATCTGACTGTGTCTTCTGTGGTTTTAATTAAACTGCGCATCCAAAAAACGGAACATCCCGTTCACC
>JALWDQ010000596.1:0-3390 GCA_027039625.1 Calditrichia bacterium
AAGTTCCCCGAGCTGGAAGCTCGGGGCTATGTTTTACTTTGAATGATAATGAATAAATATTCTGTTGACACAGCGTTTTCACACAGCCTCATGAAGCCAGCGGCTACCGTTTTTGCCATTTACAGATGGGCCCGAAAAGCCAGCCACCACTGAGCGATGCGCAGGTTTGCATCCAGTTCCGGTTCCAGGCTTAGGTCGATGCCAAACTGGGGCGAGAGCTGGACCGAAAAACGAGTGAACAAATCGGTGGTACTTTCGGTAAAGTGCTTTTCCGGTTGAGTGTAGCGTTCTCCGAAATTGGTTTCTTCTTTCACTTCATTGTTTTTTACACGCCGGCGCAATTTAAAATAGGCGGTGACTACTTCTTTAATATCCCAGCTATCCATTCTGCGGTTGATTCCCAGCATCATCGACCAATGGGAATTTAAGCGAAATTGCAGAATAACAGGAATTTGAAAACTGGTGACCAACGATTCGTATTCCCAGAGCAGGGTTTTTTCTTCCAGCTTGGAGGAGAAATGGTGGTATGTCCCATGCCAATCGTTTTCTCCCCACCAGTTTTGGCTTTGTAAAGCAGTTACCGGTTCGTGGCTTTCGATTCGGTAGTTTTTTCTCCAGAAATAAAATCCTAACAATACCGTGCTTTTGTTAGTGACTTTCCAGTGCAGGCTCACCTCACCCTCCCACCAGTTGCTGGTGCGCTGACCGCTGGCAGAACGAGTGTCCCGCAGGGAAGAACGGTAATGGTGCTCGTAATAAGTGGTATCCCATTGGCGTTGATGATCGTTCCTGGAGGTGTCGCGAATGGTGCTGGTGTTTTGCAAATCAATCGCTTGAAGGGTGTAGCGTAAATATGCCTGTAAAGTTTGTCCTGTTTTAATCTGTTTGCGCAAGTTGAGCGAGAGGTAGCGATTGTGCCCGTTGTGGGACCATGTCTTGTGGGAAATCGAGTAGCGCCAGCTTTGACTCCAGGAGAAATCATGGGTTACTCCAGAATCAGTCTCTGCCCAGGAGTAATCATAAAAAGAAGTATCGGTGCGGCTGTAGAATTGGTCAGCCTTGCCCTGCAAATAACCGATTTTGGCGCCGATTTCCAGGTTGGTGGCCGCCCGAATGTTTACCCCACCGCTTAAATCCCAGTGCCGGTAATTCAAATCGCGTTCCCGAGCATAGTAGCTGGTCCAGTCGTAATCATTGGTTTGCCCGTACTCGTCGGTTTGCAACCGTAAATAATTTCCTCCCCGGGAGTGCGTCACGCCACTGAAAGAAATACCCAGGCTTACTCGTTGGTTTAGTCGGGAACCTAAAAACAGGGAGTAAAAAGTGCTGGTGGTAAGCATTTCGTCCTCGGCTTTGTAGCGATCCACAACTGGAATATTTGTGTTTTCCATTAAAGCCCTCCCGGCGAAATCGAAATAAGGGTTGTAAATGTAAATGCGGTAAGGGGCAGTGTAATAAGGCTCCTGCCGGCGCAGGTACTGGAAGGTTCCCCCCAGAAAAAGCCGCTGACTATTCTTCAAGGGGTAAAGGAGCGTGCCCAGGGAGAAAAGCGGTTGCGGTTCCCGTCGGGTGGTGGTAATCCAGCGCGGATCCAGGTGCAAGGGTACACCGTACATCGGTCTTACAATCGGGAAATAATGGTAATGCACCACTTCCGGCATCTCGGTGCGATCGCTACGGAAATCCAGGTAAAGCAGGTTCCCGTTGGTGAGCTTCGGCAAATGGGCCGGATTGAGGTAGAGATTCAAGAAAGGATCGTCGAGCAATCCCACACTTACCTGGCGGAATTTAAAAATTCCGTAGGGATTCAGGTAATGGCTGTTAAAAAATAGCTCCGATTGCTCAAAGCTTTTCTCGGTGGGGCGCTCGCCCCAGTATTGAGCATAAAGGAATAATGGAACCAGAATACCGATGAAAAACCGGCGTGCCATGTTTAGTCCTCCACTTATTTTATTGAAAAAATCCAATTTAAACCCCGGCTCGTTTGTCAGAACAACTTCGCCGAACAGATGCATTAAATGAGTTTTTATTCTTTACCGGTTTGGAATTTGAGCCGTAAAAATAGCTCACCAGACTATTCAGGTTGCAGAATTTGCCCCAGGAAGAGGATGGTTCCCGTTTGCCGGTGGCGAATGAGAAACAGAAAAGGTCGATTCACATTCATGAAAAAGTGCTTTTCTTCGCTAGTGGGGATAAACCCGACCCTTACCCCGGTAACCGCCGCCGCTTCGGTTCCTTCTTCGTCAACCTTCAGATAAGTTTTGTGCAGCACCTTGCTGAGAAATAGTTTTACCGGTCCTCTGTATATGTTTGTGAAATCAGCCCGTTTACGGTCGAAGGCTATTGCCATGCCCAGTTGTTTTAAAACCTCCTGGAGAGATTTTTGGTAGCGCAATTCAAATTTGGGGAGCAGTAAAGTTCCCTGGGTGGGATGCAGTTGTTGAATCCATTGCTGCAGTTGTTCCACATTCCAATTCGGGAGCAAATCAGAGAGTTTTTTCTTTGAGCGGGGTAAAATCACCATAGCACTGAAATACTTCGCTCCATAAGGCAATTCCACCATTTGAAAATCGGCCGTTTCCAGATAGGGTAGTGTACGATTCAGTTGCATCATCTGGCAGGATATTTCGCCGCCATCGTAAAGGTAGAATGGTTTTTCTGTGGTGAATTTGGGATTGAACGGAAACGTCCAGATGCCTTTGAAATAAATGGCATTGATTAACAGCATGAAGTCTTCCTCCTGGAGGCGGTTAATAATGCGCCTGATTTTCCCGTGTGTTTGTTCCTTGACCCACTGATTGATAATGTTAGCTGCTTCGGGAACAGAAAAATCCAGCCCCCTGACCAGCGCATGGAAATACTCTTTGTTCAAATCAATGAATTCCGGTATGATTTTGAACTGGTGGCGATACCAGATGGAATTGGCAATGTGCAGGACCACATTGGAATCCTGGGTTGTGAATTGTTCGAGAATTTTCCGGTATGCTCGATTAATTTCTCCTGGACTTAATCCCTGCAGTTCCAGAGTGTTTTCCATAACCTGACGCGTTTCCCCGGCGGCTCCGTTCAAGGTCATTCCCAGTGCCAGCGAAATGCTCAGTGGAGAAATGAAAACATTTTGTGTGCCATCTTCCCTGATAATGGCCTGAAATAGTTTCCATCCCAGATGATTGTTTGCGTTGAAGATTTGTTTTTCGCCCGCATTCCATGGCGTAGCTGTTTGTTCATCCAGTTCAGCGGCGTTCCCGAAACATTGGAAAAGGATTAGAAGAAAAAGGAATAATTCCGGAACTGTTCTGAAAACCATGTTGGACTCCTTAATGTTGTTTAACGTTCCATGTTTCACTTTCGGAAGATGCAGCAAATGAAATGGCAGGTACAGATTAGCCT
>JALWDQ010000597.1:0-1047 GCA_027039625.1 Calditrichia bacterium
GAATCGTATTTTTCATTATTGAAGAGAATCCAGTTCCCCTGGCGGCGCTCCACCTCAATGCGCTGGCCCCGGCGCAGTTGCCCCCAGATTTGTCCATTGGGTTCATCTCGAACATTTTCTTTATCAGCAGTAACTACCGCATGTTTGGGTAGTGTGGGAATTTCGATGGGTGCCGGTTCCCGGGTCGTCTGCACGGTTCTGGTAGTTTTGGGCTGGCAGGAAAAAAGAAATAGCCCCACAAGCGTACTTATGACTGCAATCTTCAAAAGCTTCATTAAAAACTCCTGTAAACATTAAACGTAAACATGCTAAACCCGGCAATGTAAAAATTGTTCCGGGATAAGCATGAATTTCAAATATACGAACTCTTTCATTTATTCAAAAGAAGGAGTGAAAATAAGGATGGACGGAGAAAAGGAGTTCGGAGGATAGAAAGTAAAAGGTTCCAACCCGGTTGAGGCAATTATAAAGTCAATCCATTCTTCGGTATTAAAATGTTCTCTTCCTTTTTGATATTATTTACCAATATTCCAGGACATATAACGGAATATTGGTACTTACATTCATTTAGCGTACCATTTTTTCTGGAAGAATCTGGTTAACTTCATATAATTGATCTACCATTATCCCAAAATTTGAATTAAGAATTTTGAATTATGTAGGTTCGTGCAGATTGGACAATTTGGTGCTATGAAACAAAATAATTTTCTGGCAGGATTTTAAGCCAATAAAGATGCAAAAAGGGTGAAAATGAAAAATTATGGCATCAGGAGTGCGAAGCACTCACATAAGGTTAGCCCGGGGCGAAGCCCTGGGAATAATGAACACACCAAAAATTGAGCCCTGAAAGGGCGATACGGACGGAATTGAGAAATTTGAATTAAGAATTTTGAATTGATTTGAATCGTGCGCAATGTTAAGGATTTTTCGCTTCGCTGGCACTCAGAATGACAGGTTGTAGCACGCCTCTCCCGAGGCGTTATGCTGCGAAGCAGCATTCATTGCCCACCAGGAGTGTTACCGACTCCGGATAGCCGGGCTACATCG
>JALWDQ010000598.1:0-10679 GCA_027039625.1 Calditrichia bacterium
TGGAAATGGGCAGAGAATCGGAAAACTTCCACTTTACACTGCAATTCCTCCACACCGAATATTTCTTGAATTCGGGTGGATTTCTGCTCCCGCAATACCCCGCCCGGCGTTTCGGGATCGGCCCATCCCACAAAAGCGATGGCATTACGCGCGTCCTGTAAAAAATCCCGGGCAATTTCGTAAGATAGCGTACCGGGCCACATCATCCCGGAAGTTGCCAGAATAATCGCCGGTTTCCGGAATCGTTTCCCACGCAATGTTAAAGCAGAAATGGTGCGCAATTTCTTTGCCTCATATTCCGGGTACACTTTGTGCAGTAAACGGTCGTATATGCGATTAATTTCTACCCCAAATCCGGTAACATAAATGGGAACCACCGGTATTTTATTTTTCTGCATTAGTTGATGCACCAGCACTAAAATTTCCTGCGTTCGCCCCAGCGCAAATACCGGAATTAAAACGGCGCCTCCAAAATTTAAATGCTCTTTTAAAAAACGAGCAAAACGATTCACCTCTGCACTCTTTTTTGTAGCAGGCGCTTGAGCATCGGCACCGTAAGTTGTCTCGGTCAACAAAATGTCGCAATGCTCCGGGTAGCGGGCACCTTTTAAAATAAATTGGGAGGACTTTCGGGTATTTCCCGTATAAAAAATGCGTTTGCCGCGCCAGCGAATTTCCACCCCGGCTGATCCCAGAATATGCCCGGCATCTTTAAACACAATCTCTATCTGGCTCTCCTGGAAGCTGTGAATCAAAAAGGGGAAATCATACTCAAAGGATTGGAATAGATAAAGGATGTTTTCCACTTCTGCTTCTGTGTAAGGTAACGCCGCTGCCTGGTGAACCTCCTGTGCCTGTTTGCGCCGCACTTTTAAATAATGGAAAAGTAACGATTCGGCCAGCACTGCTGTCGCCGGGGTCATGTACACCCGAGCGTGGGGGAAATAGCGAATCGCCACCGGGAGGGAACCCAGATGATCCAGATGCGCATGGGAAATAATAATGGCATTCACCGGTTCATCCCGAATAAGCTCGTAATTGGGAATTCCGCTGGCATTTGGCAAAGCAGGATCCAGACCGGCATCCAGCAGAATCCCCCAGCGATCCAGACGCAGATAATGTGCAGAAGCACCAATCCTTTTGCTCGCTCCCAGCGAAATGTAACGGAGACGTCCCGCAAGTAAAGTTGTATCGGAATCATTTAACAAATTCATGTTACTCCAGATCTTCCTGAGTTCCTAAAATCTTCAAAAATTTCGGATACTGCAACAACAAGAAAAAATTCCAGTCGCCCAATCTCCTGAAATTTTCGTTCTCCTCCGCTCATTTTTTCAATTAGCTTGTCCTGAATTTTATCCAAATTCATAAAACCTGCTCCTTTAGCAGAATGTGTTTCTTGTCTTTTTTCCGTAATTTGCGTATAATAATAGAAAAGAAAAACGATGAGGTGCACCATGTTAAAAGAATTTAAACTTACCGTCCTGGTAGAAAATCGGGTCAACAATCCCAAACTACTGGCTGAACAGGGACTTTCCATTCTGATTGAGACACCGGATGGGAAAATTTTGTTTGATACAGGGCAAACTCGGGCATTACTACACAATGCTAAACACCTTAATATCGATTTATCGGATTTAAAATATGTCGTTCTTAGCCACGGGCACTACGACCACACCGGTGGATTGAAGTACCTGCTGGAAGAATTCGGTCCCCTGAAAGTGGTGTGCCATCCCATCTTGTTCAATAAAAAATATCGCCTGATTAACGGTGAACGAGTGGACATTGGAGTCCCATGGGAACGCACCGATCTGGAGAATCTGGGTATGGAATGCATCGAGAAAACCCGCCCCATGGAGCTGCTACCCGATGTATGGACCTCCGGCGAAATTCCCCGCCTAACGGACTATGAAAAGATCGACGAGAGTTATCAGGAACGCATCCTGGAAAGCTACATCAAAGATGAACTCCATGATGATATGGCTCTCATTCTGAAAACCGAAAAGGGATTGGTCGTCCTTCTGGGTTGTGCCCATTCCGGACCCATCAACACGGTAAAACATGCCATGCGCATTATGGGAACCGATAAACTCTACGCTGTAATGGGTGGCATGCACCTACACCGGGCACCAGATAAAAAAATAGAAAAAGTTGTTCATAATTTAGTGCAGCTTCAACCGGAATATGTCATTCCTTTACATTGCAGCGGATTTCGCACCATTAACCATCTCTTCAATCACTTCAAAGAGCATGTGCTACTATTTAATGTGGGAGACAGTTTCTCCATGAAAGCGGAGCAGAAAAAAACTTCCTCCCCGGCTCAATAAATTGCCAGAATAACACCACTGCTCCGGGTGCGGAATTGGTTGCACAGGAAGTTATTTTTTACCCTAAATTACTTTAGCGGGATTCACCTTCCGAACGAGGTTTCTCTGCCAGGATGAGACGGAAGCTGCCCTGCAATTTTAATTTCTTGATTTTGCGGAATCCGATCTCTTGCAGCCATTCTTTCACTTCGTTCAGGCTGTACACATTGCCTCTTTCGGTATTCACCAGCATGTTGACGGCAAAAAGAGCGGCATCCAGAGGATTGGTTTTATTGGTATTGAAAAAGAAATCGCGAATGGCTATTAGTCCCCCTTCTTCCAGTGCGCGATAGACTTTCTGGAGAAGCTTGATATTCTCCTGTGTGCTGTAAATGTGAAGTATGCTGGAAAGTAGGGCAGCATCGTAGGGACCACCCAGATTATCTTCCAGAAAATCTCCGGCCTGGAAATTCAACCGGTTTGCCACCCCGGATTTTTCAAAGAATTCCCGGGCGATGGGTTCGGTTTCCGGACTGTCGAAAACGGTAGCTTTTAACTCCGGATATTTTTGCACAAATCCAATGGCGAAAATACCGGGACCACCACCCAGATCTAATAAATGATGTCTTTTAGACAAATCGATGAATTCCAGAAGCTGGGGTAAGGTTTCCCGTGCGCGATAAGCCATGGAAAGTATAAAATTTCGGTGATTGCGCCGCAAGGCTCGTTTGTTCCCCTGACGAATGGGTTCACCCGTTTCCAGCACTTCTTCCAGATGCACCCAACGGTTCAACAACCGCTGCCGGTGAATAAGCCATTCTTTGAGTAATGGAAAATTCTCTTCTGTAAAGAGTTCGCGTGCCGCCGGAACCAGGGAATATTCCTCTTCCGATTTGGTTAAATATCCCAGCGCACACAGCGCATTCAAAATAATCTGAGTTCCGCGCTCTGTCCACTTTAACCGTCGCGCTACAGAAGGTACATCCCAGTAAGTGCGTTTCAAAAACAAATCGAATAACCCGCCTCGGGCTGCGGTTAAAATAACCACAGAACGTTGATACGCTGCAACATCGTCTTCCAATTTCGATTTTAGTCTCATACCTTCCCCGGAAATAGGTCTTTTCTCTATTTTCTTCAGTTTTACTGAGCTAAATATAATAAATGCTCTCGAAAATTAAAAATTAAACAAAAAAAGATTGGAATTTTTGCTATTTTGCGTCATATTTATGGGAAGAATTTGAGTAATGGGGTCAAGCTACAACCCCATTCTTACACGGGGTCCGATCTATCACATCCGTTCATCAAATATTCGTACCGATTTTCCAGTTCAAAGTAGGAATTTTCCGTTTTAAGACGTATTCCTGATTAAAATGTTTTATTCAATGCAAAAGTTCTATAAAAATGAATTTGTTTTAAAAGTCCAATCAATATTCACTAAAATTTTCGCTATGGGTGAGCAATCCAAACATTTTCGGGCGATTTACCGGGCAGTATTTTTTTCGCTGGTTCTACTCGCTTTGCCCGGATGGGCAAACACCGGTCAAATTGGTGGAAAGGTATTAGATGCCCGCACTCTGCAACCGTTAGTCGGGGTTAATATTATTATCGAAGATACCCAACTCGGTGCCGCAACAGACGCCGATGGACTGTTTTTAATAAATAATATTCCTCCCGGTAGTTACAATCTCAGTTTTCACTATCTGGGTTACCAGACGCTGGTCAAAACCAATGTGGTGGTCAATCCTGCTCAGCGAACGGTTCTGGAAATTCATTTGAATCCGGAAGCCTTGAAGGGCGAGAAAGTGGAGGTGCTGGCGGACTACTTCGAAACACCCCCCGGAGTAGTGGTCAGCACCCGCTCGGTGGATATGGAAGAGGTGATGCGAGATCCCGGTTCGGCACTGGATATTCAACGGGTGATGCAGGCTTTTCCCGCCGTGGTTTCGGGTTCCGATCAGAAAAACGAAATCATCGTGCGGGGAGGAATGCCCGGCGAAAACCTGTTTTTAATGGATCACATCGAAATTCCCAATCCCAACCATTTTGGAGACAAAGGCACCGGTGGCGGTCCCATTAACATGATTAACACCCTGATGGTGCGCAAAGTGGATTTCTACGCAGGAGCTTTTGCCGCCCGGTATGGCGACAAAGCTTCTTCGGTAATGGACATTTCCCTGCGCGAGGGGAACAGCGAACGTTTTTCCGGAAAGCTGGAAATTGGAATGGCCGGTGCCGGCGTACTGGCCGAGGGACCTATAAATGGCGGACGCGGCAATTTCCTCCTTTCTGCCCGCAGAAGTTACCTGGATATGATTATCCGCTCCATTGGGCTCACGGCGGTGCCTCATTATTACAATTTGCAGGGAAAAGTCACATACCAGATTAATCCTCACAACAAACTGCTCATCAATGGAATTTTTGGAGCAGACAATATCCACATTAAAAATAAAGGGACGACGGGAGGGTATTCCCGCGGAGCAGAGAATGTAAAATATGCCGGAAGCCAGTATGCGGTGGGTGCTACATTACAAACTTTCTGGAGCTCGCGGATGTACTCCTACACTACCCTCTCCACCGTGGAAAATGACTGGGACATTCAGGTGTATCGTACCCAGAATCAACAAACCTACTACACCGATCAATCCACTGAACGCGAGCACACGCTAAAAACCGATATTTACCTCCAGGCCACACCTACTTTGCGTTTGAATTGGGGTGCTTCTTTTAAAGCTGTCCGCTTCGCACACGATATCTGGTCTCGCCAGGACACGCTGTTTGTTTACGACCGTACTGGCAGCGATCCCGACACCGTTATCGGGATTTACCAGATTTACCCGGAATATTCCGTCAAGCATCACGATCCGTCTTTTAAAACAGCCGCTTACCTGCAGGCCACGGTACAGCTTTTGTCGCGGCTACAGGCTACCCTGGGCTTACGGTACGATTATTTCGATTTTAACCGTTTCCACGCCTTCAGCCCCCGGGCAGGACTTTCGTACAAGCTCACTCCTCGCCTTACCTTTAATCTTGCTTACGGGAAACATTATCAATCACCAGCTTACAGCGAACTTACTGCCAATCCTAAAAACCATTATTTGAAAAGTAAATACAATCATCAAATTGTATTTGGGGTTGAATATTTTCCCCGCGAAGACACCAAGATGACGCTGGAGACGTACTGGAAAGGGTACCGAGATGTTCCTATTTTCCGCCGGTTTACCACCCCAGAACCAATGGATTGGTACGAGCAGGAAATGCTCAATCGCGGAAAATTGTGGGCCAAAGGTGTGGAATTGTTTTTCCAAAAAAAATTAACCCGTAATTGGTCGGGAATCGTAAGCTATTCTTATTCCATAGCGCGTGCTTTAGATTTACGCAACCAGACCGAATATGATTGGGACTATGACTATCGCCATGTGTTTACCATAATTGGTGGTTACAAAAAACGCCTCTACCCATTCCGGTGGTATCAAAATTTAAAAGAGCAACTATGGTACAAAATCCTGCTGTGGTTAATCCCCCTGGGCGATGAAGTGGAGCTAAGCTTCCGATTTCGCTATATGGGCGGACGTCCATATATTCCCAAAGTGTATCATCCCGAGCTACATCGCTGGTTGGTTGAGGAACAACTGAAGCTCAACAGCCAGCGTTACCCGGCTTACCATCGCCTCGACTTTCGGCTGGATCGGCGGTTCTTCTTTGGAAGCTGGAATATGGTGATGTACCTGGATATCATGAATATTTACAATCACCACAATCTGTGGGAATACCAGTACAACGAAGATGGTACCATCACCAATATCTGGCAGTACGAGGTAATGCCGGTGTTGGGGGTAGTGCTTAACTTTTAACCTAAAATTGGGCACAAACTTACGTGCCAACAATGCCAGTTTTAAAATGATAACGGAAAATTTTAACCGGATTACCCGGTACTGAAAACGCTTTGAAGAATTTTTATGGAACGCCGTACTTTCGGGAAGAAGCTGTTTTACATTGTTCTTGTATTAAACCTCTGGATTTTGCCTGCCTCAGGCACAACTTACCATATCGACCATCTTTCTCTGGGAGAAGGATTATCTCAATCCGTGGTGAACTCCATCGTGCAGGATTCACTGGGCTTTCTCTGGATAGGCACCCAGGATGGTTTAAACCGCTATGACGGGTATTCTTTTTCCGTATTTCGGGAAGACCACCAAAAAAGCAATAGTTTGAGCGATAGCTGGATTAATGATATTGCGCTGGATGGTAGTCACAAACTATGGATAGCCACCAACACCGGAATTAACTTTCTGGATTTAAAAGAGAATCGGATTCGGATTTACCGCCATCAGGAAGGGGATACGACCACAATTTCTCTTGACAAAGTCCAGTGTTTACTGCGGGATACCCGGGGGAATCTCTGGATTGGTACCTGGGGTGGTGGATTGGATCGCTTAAATCCGGTTACCGGAAAAATAATTCATTACTATCCAGCTGTTCCTTCTCAGGAAAAACTTTTTATTACCACCCTGGCTGAAGATTCCAGCGGAGGAATCTGGGTGGGCACTCGGGAAGGATTATATCGGGTGCTCCCCTCTGGCCATGTTCTGGAACCTGTTTTTTTGAAACATGTAGCCTTTACCGGGGACAAACCTCCTTTTATCGCTTCCCTCATGGTGGATACGAAAAATCGTTTATGGGTAGGTACGGGTAAAGGAAGTTTCCTTCTGGAACCCGGTTCTCTCTCAATTATTCCGTTTCAATATGCACCGCAGGAGGAATGGCGTCTGGAGCGGAAATTTATCTCTGCCCTTCTTCAGGATGCAGATGGGAGCATCTGGATGGGGACACCGGAAGGGGAACTTCTGCGAGCCGATTCGCTACACATCACCTCCCGGGGGAAGCTGTCTCTGCGTCTCCACCGTTTTTTCCCCGACTCCTCCCAGTCCTGCAACTCTCCTCCGCCAGGATGGATATTAAAACTTTTTCGCGATCGAGATGGGAATATCTGGCTGGGAACTTTTGGAAAAGGGTTGTACAAAATATCCCGCAGCCACATGGAATTCACTATTCTACGCCACGACCCGCAAAACCCCAATAGCTTAAGTCAGAACCTGATGCGCACCATTTTCGAAGATTCCCACCATTTCATCTGGATGGGCACTATTGGAGGTGGATTAAACCGCTACAATCCCCAAACGGGGGATATTTTACGCTTTCAGTACCGGCCGAACCGCCCCCAGGGTATTTCCAGTAATTTTGTATTCGCTCTGGCGGAGGATAAACCGGGATTCCTTTTTGTCGCCACAGATCAAGGAATCGATTACCTGGACACCCATCAGTTCACTTTTCGCCATTTATTCGATAGGCCGGAAATTCGCAACCAATTCCCCAGTACCGTGGTTCGCACTTTATATCGAGACCCACAGGGATATTTATGGATCGGTTCACAAAACGGTTTGCGAATTATGGATTTACACACCTGGGAAGTCAGACCAATTGCAGGCAGCCATTCTCTGGTTAAATTACTCAATGAAGAAAACATCTGGCTTATTCAGCAGGATCACACTGGCCACTTCTGGATAAGCATCCCCAATCACGGCATTTTTCGAATCACAGTTAGCTACCCTCCCGGGCAATTCCCGAAGATTACGGAAATCCAGCATTTTTCTGTGGAATCGCCTGCCCCCAGACGCATTTCCTGCAACATGGTGCTTTCTTTTCTGGAATCGCAGAAAGGAATATTCTGGTTTGGTACTACCAAAGGGTTGAATCGCTACGACCCCCAAACGGGGCAATTGACCGTATTCCGGGAAGAGAAAGGACTCACCAACCAGGTCATCAATGCCATATTGGAAGATGATTCGGGAGCAGTGTGGATTAGCACGAATGCAGGGATTTACCGGTTAAAAGAAGGGCGTCCCGATCAATTCGGGAACATTTTTCAACCGATCGGTATTTTCGAAGGTCTGGGAAGGATGGAATTCAATGCCGGTGCATATTGCAAAGACCATCGGGGTTTTCTTTATTTTGGGAGTCTGGAAGGGGTGGTCTTCTTCGATCCCCGCCAACTGGGTGGTAGCTCCCGCACCCAACCGGTGGTACTGACCGAAATCCAGGTTATGGGCAAACCGTTACAAAGTAACCGCAATGTTTCTTTTCTCAAATCACTTACCATTCCTTACAGAGATAAAGTAATTTCGTTTGAATTTAGCGCCCTGGATTTCACCTACCCTGGCAAGATTATGTATGCCTACAAAATGGAGGGTTTCGACCGCGACTGGCGCATGACGCGGAAGCGGCGTTTTGTCAATTACACCAATCTTGATCCCGGGGAGTACACTTTTCGGGTACACGCCTGCGATGCAAGAGGAGTGTGGAACCACCAGGGAGTGGCATTACACCTCACTATTGTACCTCCGTTCTGGATGACCTGGTGGTTTAAAGTTCTGGTGGGATTAGTTTTACTGGCACTTCTGTATTTACTCTATCGACTGCGCCTCCAGCAACTTCTGGCTCTGGAACGACTGCGAGTACGGATTGCCAGCAATTTGCATGATGATGTGGGCGCCTCGCTTTCGCGAATTGCCATGTATGCAGAATTAATTCGCAGCGGCATCGAACCCACAAATTTGAACAACTATCTGGAACGCATTAGCGCTCTGAGCCGGGAAGTTACCTCCACCATGAGCGATATTGTATGGTCTATCGATGCGCGCAACGACCGGATTCGTAATTTGTTAGACCGCATGTACGATTTTGCTTCCCAGATTCTGGAAGAGCGCCAGATCGACTTTCAGTTACATACCCGGGGATTGAATCCCGAAAAATATCTTCCCGTGGATTTGCGACAGAACATTTATCTGATTTTCAAAGAAGCTTTGAATAACGTGGTTAAACATAGCAACGCCACCCGGGTAGAAGTCAGCCTTCGGAACGAACACAACCAATTTACCATGATCATTCGAGATAACGGAACAAATTTCCGCCATACACGGAAAAGCGGTCACGGTTTAAAAAATATGAAATTGCGAGCCAGTAGTATCAACGCTACCTTACAATTCCAGAACGAGAAAGGGTTTACTATTATCCTCAAGCGAAAAGCGATTTAAACAGCCGCTTTTTCTTTATTTCCGGGGCTTTCCTTCCCATGAATATGGGATTGTTTCGGGGAATAACAGGTATATTATTTTTCTTAAAAAAGGGAGGACGACCTTTTGCTCATCTCAGTGGGTATTGTGGAGGATGATCCGGAAATACGTACCGGACTCCAAAAATATTTAAATTCTCAACCGGAATTTGTGTGCTCCATCGCCGAAGAAAGTGTGGAAAATTTTCTGAAAAATACGTCTTCATCTCAACCTCTTGATGTACTTTTACTGGATATTGGACTTCCCGGCATGTCCGGAATTCACGGCATCCCAAAAATAAAAGACCGTTTTCCGGAGATCGAAATTGCCATGCTCACCGTGTACGACGATTCTGAGAAAATATTTCAATCCCTTTGCGCCGGAGCCAGCGGGTACATTTTAAAAGCCACTCCATTGAAGAAAATCAAAGAATTCATTATTGATCTGTACCAGGGCGGTTCACCCATGTCCCCCCAGATTGCCCGGAAAGTTGTGGAATATTTTCATCCCTCCCCGCGGAAATATCAACCATCCGTGCTGACTCCCCGGGAAAAAGAAATTGTCAACGGCCTGGTTAACGGACTGAGTTACAAGATGATTGCCGCCGAAATGGGGATTTCCATCGAAACGGTGCGCCACCACATCAAAAGCATTTACCGCAAACTGCATGTGAATAGCAAGGCTGAGGTGATTTCCAAATCGTTTCGGGGAGAGATTTGAGGGAAATTGCGCACCATTCCTGTACAAGCCGTTTAGACAACGCACTTCGATAAACAGGGAAGTGATGTTTTGCCCGGTAGTACTTCTTGATCTATGATTTTTCCTTTCGTTGGAAAAATTTTTCGGTTGAAAAAGACAATGGTAAAATGGGTTTTTTAAACGAAAAGACCCGCTTCGAAAGATGAAGCGGGTCTTTTGAATTTTGGTCAATCACATTTTTTAGCGGATCAGCATCATTTTTCGGGTTGCCGAGAGTCCATCGGTGGTAATCAGTCGGTAAATGTAAATTCCACTGGCCACATTTTCTCCCACCTCGTTGGTACCATCCCACTGAATGCGATAGCTCCCCGGAGCATAGCTGCCATGTAACAATTGCTTAATCTGACGACCGTTGAGGTCATAAATTGTGAGGGAGAGCTGGTAAGCACCATCACTTTTGGCCGGTAAATCGAACTGAATATTGGTTGTGGGATTAAAGGGATTGGGATAATTGGGATGCAAACCGAATCGCTCCGGAATCTGATTATTTAAACGGGTGATATGGTCA
>JALWDQ010000599.1:0-3375 GCA_027039625.1 Calditrichia bacterium
CTACTATACCCGCCCGGGCGATATTCTGGTCTCCACTATTCTGGTGATTATTGCCACCTTTACCCTGGTACCTTCGGTTCTCATCCTGAAACAACTCATCTTCTACAAACAAAAGCGTCATACGGCGTTTTTCTTCAATCTTTTTCTTTTCTCCACCTTTCTGCTGGCTATTCTGGCTTATTTTACGGAACAACCGTTGGACTACTGGCATTTTTCCCGCAAAACATTTGTCGTGAATCTGGCCACAGTTCTGGTTCTTTTCAGTATCATCATGCTCTCCTTTCGCAATGAATGGTTAACCTACCTCCCCCGCCGAAAAAAGCTCATTTACTTTTTGCTGGGAATATTTTTCCTGGGATTCACCGGCTCCCTTTACCAGGTGGTTTACCGTAAGCCAATCTCTGCCTATAGCCTTACCCTGCATGCCATTGCCTATTCCACCTGGCTCTTTCTCACCATTTACAGCTCATTTGCTTTCTTCAAGCTCTTCTTTTACATTCCCACCGCCCGGGCATTCGATCGCAAAATTAAAGAAGTGAACTCCCTTTACAATTTCGGACGCCTGTTCAGCCAGGAGCAGGATCCCGAGCGATTGATTCAGATTATTGTGGAAAACACTTCCGAAGCGCTGGAAAGCGATCTCACCTGGCTTCAGCTCTACGATCGGGAGAAACGCCGTTTTTTTGTGGCAGGATATCGCAATCTTGCCGAGCAGGACCTTACCCGGAATGTTCTGTTACATTTAAACGGATTGAGTCAGGCCATTGTGCACAACAAACAGGCCATGCTTATTCACGATGTTCCCCACAACCGCCAATTTCGCGAAATCCAGCGGTGGCGCCCGGATGTCCAGAGCATTATTGGTGCCCCTTTGTTCAGTAACCGGGGGGAACTCATGGGAATTATTTACGCCACTAAACGCAAAACCTACGCCTTCGACATCGACGATGTCTCCCTGTTGCAGGGGATTGCCAATCAGGCCTCCATTGCTATGGAGAACCTCCGGCTGTTGCAGGAATCCCTGGAACGGGAGCGCCTGGAGCATGAGCTGAAGATTGCCCGGGATGTGCAATTGCGTCTTTTACCCCAGAGCATCCCCCAAATACCCGATTTTCGAATAGAAGCCTCCTGCCTTTCCGCTTACGAGGTGGGGGGAGATTATTACGATTTCTTTACTTTCCAAGATGGAAATCCCGGAATTGTTATAGGGGATGTTTCCGGGAAGGGCGCCTCGGCAGCGTTGTACATGGCGGAGTTTAAGGGCATTATCCAGAGTCTGGCTCACTATCACCGCTCTCCCGCTTCTCTGGCAAAAGCGGTGAATCGGATTCTTTATCCCAACATCGAACGCAAAGCATTTGTTAGCGCCATTATTCTAAAGCTGGAGCCCGCTGCCCACCGCATTTCATTCGTCCGGGCAGGACACACGCCCCTACTCTATCGAGCACAGGCGGAAGCACCGGTGGAGGCGCTTACTCCCGGCGGCATTGGATTTGGTTTGAATGCCGATCGCTTATTCGATTCACTATTAGAAGAGACCTTTCTTCCTATGGAAGAGGGCAGCCTGGTGCTTATTTACACAGACGGTTTAACCGAAGCACGAAATCCCGCAGGAGAAGAATTCGGAGAGGAACGTCTGCTCCGGTTGCTGGAAGGGAATCTCCATTCGGTGCCGGAAATTCATCATCAAATCATGGAAGAAGTGCTTCGCTTTTGCGGAGAAACACCCTTGCACGATGATTTAACATTTGTGTTAATTGGCTGTTGTTAAAATGTTGTATATTATGAATATATTTTAAAAGGAGTAATATATCCTATGCAAACAATTCTTGGAACTGGTGGAGCTATTGCGAATGAGCTTGCAAAAGCTTTGAAACAATTTAGTAAAAACATACGGTTAGTAAGCCGAAATCCAAAACCCGTTAATTCCGGTGACCAATTGCTGTCCGCAGATCTGACAAAACCGGAGGATGTATTGAACGCCGTAAAAGGTTCGGAAATAGTGTATTTAAATGTGGGTTTGCCCTATAATAGGAATCCACGTGGCCCAGAATCATGGAAAATGTGATTTCGGCCTGCCTGCAAGAGGAGGTCAAACTTGTATTTTTTGATAATATCTATATGTACGACCCCAACCATCTATTTTAAATGACAGAAGAGACCCCAATAAATCCTGTTAGCAAAAAGGGGCTTGTAAGAAGCCATATTGTCAGAATGGTTATGGAGGAGACAAAAAAGGGAAACCTCCAGGCTCTCATTGCTCGCTGGGCAGATTTTTATGGACCTTCCGTTAGAAATACCAGTGTGTTATCGGAAATGGTATTCAAAAATTTCAGTAAGGGGAAGAAGGCTTATTGGTTTGCATCTGTTGATTACCAGCACTCCTTTACCTACACACCGGATGCCGGTAAAGCTACCGAATTATTGGGCAATATGCCGGGTGTATATAATCAGGTTTGGCATCTTCCCACAGCTCCAGAACCTTTAACAGGGAAGGAATGGATTGAGACAATTGCCAAAGAAATGGGATGGAGCCCAAATATCAAATTATTTCAAAATTTATGGTGCGGTTAATCGGTTTATTCAACCCGGTCATTAAAGAAATGGCAGAAATGTTTTATCAATACGATCGGGATTATATTTTCGTTAGCAGCAAGTTTGAAAATTATTATGATTTTAAGCCCACACCCTACCTGGAAGGGATAAAAGCGATTGTTAGTGAGGATTATCGATAGCGAATAAATTGTCTGAAGCAAAAAATCTGTTATAATAGGGAATTGAGCATAGCTGCGTGAAATTTTGAATCATTGGTTTTCCTCAACAAATTCTTGCACTTTATTTCTCATTCCTTTAAATTGGAAACAGTTTGTTTCATTGTTTCATTGTGAAACAGGAGGGATCGATGAAGTTTTTCCAACCTTTCACCCGCGAAATTCTGGACTCATTGAGTGAAGGGGTGTTCATTGTTGATAAATATTTTCGCATTCGATTTTTTAATCGTGCGGCAGAAGAGATTACCGGTTGGAGTCGCGAAGAAGTAGAAGGACGTCTTTGCAACCAGATTTTTTACTCCCACAATTGTCAGGATTTTTGTCCATTAAGGGCTGTGCTGGAAAAAAAACAGCCTGTTCGCAGTCGAATGTGTTCAATCCAGCATAAAAATGGCTATGAATTAAAGATCCGGGCAAATGCTAATGTGTTTTGGGAAGACTCTCCGGAGCCCCAGGGAGGGATTGTTTCCTTTCAAAATCTCTCGGAACTGGAAGCCATTCACCATCATCTGATGCAGCAGAGCGATTATCATGGAATTATTGGGGTAAGTAAGGCTATGCGAGAAATTTTTGGCCTTATTGAAGACATCTCCGATTCCGATGC
>JALWDQ010000600.1:0-3375 GCA_027039625.1 Calditrichia bacterium
TTAAGGTAGGAGCATGAAGGAAGAACAAACCCTTAAAGTGGATGATCTGGAATTTGAAATTTTAATTGATAGTACCACGCTTCAAAATCGGATTCGGGAGCTGGCGGAAGAAATATCCCGGGATTACGCCGGTAAAGTACCCATTTTTGTGGGAGTACTCAATGGGGCGTTTCTGTTTATGGCCGATTTAATTCGCTATCTTACCATCGATTGCGAAGTGGATTTCATTAAAATTTCCAGTTACGGAAACGAGCGGGTCTCTTCCGGACAAATTACCATGATTAAAGATTTCAGTGCCGACTTACACAATCGGGATATTGTGGTCGTAGAGGATATTGTCGATTCCGGCCTATCGGTGAGCTACCTGAAACGGCGCATCGAAAATATGAAACCCGCCAGCGTTAAGTTTGTATCATTACTGGTAAAGAAGGGACAGGCAAAAGTGCCATTAACCATCGATTATGTGGGATTTGAAATTGAGAACAAGTTTGTGATTGGGTACGGGCTGGATCTGGCTCAGAAAAAACGAAATTTGAATGCTATTTATCAAATTCGAGAATGATTGGATTTTTAAGGTAAATTTGAAGGATGACTTCAACGATATTTTATGAAGAAGGTTATCGGTTCTTTCTTTTCCTGAGAGGAACAGAGAATGCATGTTCATGTATATTGTGCTGAAGGAGAACAAAATTCTGGTTGGAACCGAAAATAGAACTTGTGAAAAATTTTATTTTAGAGAAAACGACTGAGTGAGCTTGAGAATAAAGGAATGTTATGGTAGAATTCCAACCACCTGGGCAAATTGATTTCGGTGTTGAAATAACTAATATAACCAGCCGAGGTTTATGTTTGTTAATAAAAAAGAAGGAATTATTTTTATCTTATGAAAACTTTCCCTGGTTTAAGGATGTACCGATAAAGAAGATACTAAATATCACCGAACCAACGAAAGGTCACTTTTATTGGCCTGATCTTGATGTGGATTTGAGCATAGAAATTATCGAACATCCTGAACGATTCCCTTTGGTGGCGAAAGTAAAATGATTATGACTGTAAATAAGGAGAAAACTATGATGCCACGATTGTTGGCTGTGAAGCCTTTGGAGGGTTACCGATTGTGGCTGATATATGAAAATGGTATTGAAGGAACGATAAATCTTTCCGAGTTAGTAGGGAAAGAAGTGTTTACTTTATGGGAGGATGAGGAGCGTTTTAAAAAAGTACGGATAGGAGATGGAGGAGAATTAGTGTGGAACAATGAAGTGGATATGTGTGCTGATGCGTTTTATCTTCAGATAACCGGGAAACACCCGGAAGAGGTTTTTGTTAGATTACGGATGTTAAGTTAAAACTATGTATAAGATTTGTTCTTTTTTAAGAACAAATATCTGGATTTATTAAAACAATGGTGTAACAATGGTGATGGCAGGGTGGCGACACCATATCACCGCAATCGATATATTGAGTTAAAATCTTAGATTTAAAGAAAAGGTTGTTTGTATGAATCAAAATAAAAAGCCTGAAATGCCTCCACGCGATCCGCAAAGATCGAACCGCGATAACAACGAATTTCAGTGGAAAAAGGGCTCTAAGACCATCATCATCTGGGTGATTATTATTCTGGGAGTTATTTTACTAACCTCCATTTTCCCCATGGGGCGAGCTCAGGAACGGAGCGTTCCTTACTCCAAATATCTGTATTTTCTGGAAAACAATATGATTGTTAGTGGAGAGGTGGTCATCCACGAAAACGAATTTCATGGAGTGTTGAAGGAAAAGTTCCGGGATGTACTACCCAACGGAAAAACCATTGAATACTCCCATTTCAAGACCATTCTTCCCTTTGTGGACGAAAATACAGTAAACACCTGGCGGGAGAAAAAAATTAATATTGAATTTCGCCAGCCCTCCAGTGAGTGGCTGGTGTTTTTAGGTAACTTCCTACCCTGGATTTTACTGATTGCCTTCTGGGTATTTCTGGCGCGCCGCATGCAGGGTGGCGGCGGTCCGAAAAATATTTTCTCTTTTGGGAAGAGCCGCGCCAAGATGATGATGGAGAGCGAAACCAAAGTGACTTTTGATGATGTGGCCGGGTGCGATGAGGCCAAGGAAGAATTGCGCGAAATTATCGAGTTTTTGAAGAATCCCGCCAAGTTTACCCGACTGGGTGGTAAGATTCCCAAAGGAGCGTTGTTGTTAGGACCTCCGGGAACAGGTAAAACTCTGTTAGCCAGAGCCGTTGCGGGCGAAGCGGGAGTACCGTTTTTTAGCATGAGCGGTGCCGATTTCGTGGAAATGTTTGTGGGTGTAGGTGCCAGCCGGGTACGAGATCTCTTCGAAACCGGTCGCAAACATGCACCCTGCATTATTTTTATCGACGAAATTGATGCCGTGGGGCGTCAGCGTGGTGCGGGATTAGGTGGCGGCCACGACGAGCGAGAACAAACCCTGAACGCTTTGCTGGTGGAAATGGACGGCTTCGACACCAAGGAAGGGGTTATCATCATTGCCGCAACCAACCGCCCCGATGTGCTGGATCCCGCTCTATTACGTCCGGGACGTTTCGACCGCCAGATTGTGGTGGATCGGCCGGATGTCCGCGGAAGGGAAGGCATTTTACGCGTGCACACCAAAAACATTCCCCTGGCCGATGACGTGGATCTTTCGGTGATTGCCAAAGGAACACCCGGAATGGCCGGTGCCGAGCTGGCAAATCTGGTGAACGAAGCAGCACTGTATGCCGCGCGCCACAACCGGGATAAGGTGACCATGGAAGACTTTGAGGCGGCAAAGGATAAAATCTTAATGGGAATGGAACGCCGCAGTATGATCATTAGCGAGGAAGAGAAACGCATTACCGCCTACCACGAAAGCGGGCACGTGCTGGTCTCCAAGCTGATTCCCGGTTCCGACCCCGTGCATAAGGTAACCATCATTCCCCGGGGACGGGCGCTTGGGGTTACTTCTTACCTGCCCATCGACGAGCGGCATAATTATTCCAAAGAATATCTGGAAAATATGTTGTGCCATCTGTTAGGGGGGCGCGGAGCGGAGAAACTGGTAATGAAGCAGTTAACTACCGGTGCCGGGAATGATATTGAACGTGCCACCCAGATTGCCCGAAAAATGGTGTGCGAGTGGGGTATGAGCGATAAACTGGGTCCGGTGACTTTTGGTAAGAAAGAAGAAGAAATCTTCCTGGGACGGGAAATTGCCACCCACCGCGACTTTAGCGAGAAAACAGCCCAGGAGATTGATGCCGAAGTTCGCCGCATTATCGAAAAAGCGGAAAAGCGGGTAGAGAAACTTCTTTCGGAGAATATCGATAAGTTGCACCGGCTGGCAAACGCTTTACTGGAATACGAAATTCTGGAT
>JALWDQ010000601.1:0-1041 GCA_027039625.1 Calditrichia bacterium
GCCCGAAGACCGGGTCCCGTCGCATGCCCACAATCACTTCCGTCCCCGGGGGGGCCATCTGCTGAATCAAAGCCCCTTGCAACCCCGCCTTGGGCGCGCGGCGCCGCACCCGGGCTTGCACCTCCCAATAGGCCTTCCCCACCTGGTCCGCAGGCACATTCAGCATCACCCCTTTGATGTCGCTCTTGTGTAGGATGTCTGGCGAAAGGACTTTGACCGCGAAGAGGCCCGGGAAATTGCTGGCGAACGCCTGGGCCGCCCGTTGGGTGTATGCCGCAATCCAGGCCGGGAGCGGGAATCCGGCTTGTTCCAAAAGGGGATAAAGGGCCGCTTCGGTGAGATAACGATGCCCTGACCGGGCCAGGTCCTGGATGATCTGGCGCAATGGCTCATAGGCCGACAGGTCGGGCTGGGGGGCCGCGGCCGGGGGCGATTCGTGAATCCGGTACCAGCGTAGGGCATTGGCCAGGGCCAGGGCCGCGTCTTCGGGGAAATCGAAGGTGGGGATCCGATGCTGATGCAGCCGCTGGCGCCCCGCGCGCACACTTACATCCCCCATGTAACACGCGTAGACGGGCTTGTCGCTTTGGGCCGCGGCCCGAGCCAGGGCGGCCGCCACGGCTTCGGGGTCATTGGCCGTATTGGGCACCAGAATCGCCAGGACCGCGTCATACTCATCACTTTGCAAAAGCACCCGAGCCGCGGCCTCGTATTCCGGAGCCGAAGCCGCGCCCAGCATGTCGATGGGATTCATCAATTGCGGATATTCGCCCAGGGCCCGGCGCAACGCCTGCCGGGTGGCCTCGCTCGGTTCAGGGGCCTGCAATCCTTGCCTGGCCAGGGCGTCTTCGGCCACGGCCGCGGGCCCGCCCGCGTTGGTCAGCACCGCCACCCCAGGTCCCTTGGGCGGCTGCCGATAGGCCAATGCCATGGCGGTTTCGAAAAGTTCTTGCACCGACTGCACCCGCACCGCTCCTGCCTGTCGGAACGCGGCCTCGTAGGCTTCATCCGAGCCCCCCAAACTTGCGGTGTGGGAAGCCA
>JALWDQ010000602.1:0-3368 GCA_027039625.1 Calditrichia bacterium
TTTTTCCTTCTCTTTAAAGCAATACAACATTTTATAAATTCGGGAAGAATTATTCATAATAATTTTAGAGAAAAAAGAATAATCAGGATTTTACACCCTCTTTACCATCTCCCCCAATAACCGGTAAGGTTGTAACCGTGCCCGTTTGTACAATTCCTCTCCGAATTTGCCGAACCACCGGGAAATATGTTCTTGATAAAATTGGTTTAAAGCCTCCCGGGCGTGCCGGGACAACTCTGGCAGCTTAATGGCGGAAATTAAGTAATTCAAAAATTCCAGCTCGGTGGAAATATGATCCACCAACCCCAATTCGGCCTGTAACCCCCATTCCTGATAAACACGCATAATATCGTACACCACCGCCCCCATCAATCGCCCTTCCCGATAAAATGATTCATAAGGAGGGCAGGGGGTTGTGGGATGTCCGCTAATAAACAACCGCGTGTATTCCGCCTGTAATTCCAGAATTTCCTCCTTTTCAAAAGCTGCTGCCACATCCTTAAAATCTTTCTGAAAAGGGGAATCCTCATCTGCTTCTTCCCGTAACTGCTGCTGCATGGCAGCATCCGGATAAGCAAACGCCCGGGAGAGGAAGCGAAACAGCGGAAAATTCTTTTCTATAGAACGAACATTCATATCATATCACCAGGGATATTGATACACCCCTACATGGAGCACAAAATAACGCAGCAAGAATCCACCAATCAGCACCAGAACACTGGCGGTAATAATTAAAGTACTGCCCATCTGCTCATGTTTCCGAAAAAATATGCTATAACTTTCGATAAGTAAAGGAATAATTAATCCACCAATTAGAAAGCCCACAATGAAAACCGGAGAGCTGAACAATAGCTCCGCTGAATAACGAGCTCCGGTAGGGAGAAAGAAGGCAAAGTTAAAATAGGCTCCCAGAATAATCAACTCCACCACAATGAGTGCCGCATCCAGCTTTTCCAGAAAACTATGGATTTTATGTACCGCCTCGGAAGGGGAGAAACTGGAAAGGAACATCAGATAAGCGGCACCGGTGGAAAAGGCAGACACCACAAACAGAAGCGGCATCGCCGGTGTATTCCAGAAAGCAATTCCCGGGGCGCTGGAAATTAGTAAACCGGTGTAAATCGCCACTAAAAATCCCATCGCCGAGCCCGCCAGCGCTGCCCAGCGATTCATCCGCTCCAGAAAATTTCGCAATCCACCGGGCAATTTGTCTATTATAGGCTTTAAAAGCGGCCACTCCTCCAATAAAGGAATCAGATAAAAAGTTGCCGTGGTAAAAAAGCCATTAATAAAAATGACGCCCCAGAAGATCCAGGAAGAAGGATTGGTGAGCGCCAGATATGCTTTTACTGGTTGCAGCATGTCTGCCAGCAAGAAAATGGAGCCAATACCCAGAAATACCATGGACGAAACAACCGCTATAGAGAGCATCTTCCGATGGCACTCGGTAAAAAGATGAATAAGTGCCGACAGAGCGAATACTGCTCCTCCCAGCCCTCCTAAAAAAAGGTAAATAGCAATTTGCCAGTGCCAGACATCTTGTTGCACGAACGACATGAATTTATCCTCCTGTCTTTCACTCAATGTAAAACACTTTGGGATGGGTTCCCAGTTCTGGCCGTAGGGGTTTTGCCTCCCCGGAAACGGACAGACGATGTACTTCACTCTCGGGATCGTCCAAATCGCCAAAAATACGCGCGCCGGTGGGACACGTTTCTACACAGGCCGGTTCGCGGCCTTCCCGCAAACGATGCTCGCAAAAAGTACACTTGTCCACATGCGGAACGTGATGTTTGACATCCTCACCAAAAATCTCTTTTTCTTTCTCCACATCTTCCTTTTCGTAAGGATATCTCGCATCATAGGGACAAGCCACCATACAGGCAAAACATCCAATACAGCGTTCTTCATCTACCAGAACAATCCCATCTTCCGTAACGTAAGTGGCCCCGGTGGGACACGCCTTCTGGCACGGGGTATCCTCGCAATGCATGCACAACCGAGGCATAAACAACCGTTGTACATTCGGGAATTCCCCCTCTGTTTTATCTTCCACATGGGTACGGAATTTATCGCTCCAGAACGGGGTATTATTTTCTGTTGCACAGGCAACCATGCAAGCTCCGCATCCCACGCAAGCATGAAGGTTGATGACCATTCCATATCGTGCCATGCTCTATTCTCCCATTTCTTAAATTTTACGAATCCGTACTGTAAATTCCTGCGACATAAATGCCGCGGCAATGGGTTCCAGGCGGTAGGGAACCAGGTCACTTAACGGTGTCCCTTTTCCTCCAGCAACATGGAGATTGGGATTCTGGCTACCGTACGAAGAAGGTAAATAAACTGTGTCCGGACGGATCAACTCATTAGTAAACAGAGTGGCCTGCACCTTCTGCCCGAACTGGATATTCTCCACTTCCACCACATCGCCATTTTTCAATCCCAGTTTCTTTGCCCTTCGCCCATTCATCCACAAACCGGTAAATACACCGCTTTTGCTGCGGGAAATAGCATCCAGTAACATATTGTTATTATTGGTTGAAGCATGAGACACAATGGGTGTTTTTCCATACACAAAATAGAATTCATCCTCTTTCAGGGAATGATGCAGCGGTTGGTTATCCCGGGTAATGGCCGGGACGTAGCGAACAATGGGATCGAAAATGGGAATGTTTCCGGCAGCCGAAGCGAATTGCGCCAGAATGGGACTGTAAAGTTCCAGACGTCCGGAGGAAGAAGGCACCGGAATTTTCCAGGGCATTGCCGCCTCTTCTAACAGCTCTTCTGCCGAATTAAACAGTAACACCCCTTTTTCCCGAATAATCTTTGCCACCTCTCGACCGGTTACCCTTTTACCAGTCGCATGATGGTATTTTTCGGCCATGGATTCGAAAGCGACCTTCTGGAACACTTCATTCAAAGGTTTGCCAGCTTGCTTTGCCGCTTTGATTTCCTTTTTAAGCAAGCGAATATCCAGACCGGCATAATCGGCTACCCCTTCCAGATACTGCTCGAAAATGCCCAAACGCTCGGCAATTTCGAAGAAAATATCTACCGAATCCCGGGTGTCGTAAAGAGGTTTAACGGTGCGCATACGAGTCGTGTATCCCAGATCCGGTGCCGGCCCCAACGGATAAAGCAGTGGCTCATTACGCTCCAGATAAGTATGGTTGGGCAAAATTACGTCTGCGTAAGCGGTAGTATCCGAAGGGAGCACATCGATGGCAACGACCAGATTGACATTGGGATGGGTAAAAATTTCCTTCCAGCGTTCTGCCGGGAAGTAATGCCGAATCGGATTGGCAGCGTTTAAAATAAATGCCTTCACCATGTACGGTTTTCCGCGGAAGGAAAGCTTCCCCTGA